>DASTBN010000503.1:0-13584 GCA_035712045.1 Pseudonocardiaceae bacterium | reverse complement strand
ATGTCGGCATCATCGCAGAACCGGCGGCCTGTATCCGTCGGGTGCTGCGGCTTGTTAGCAAAGTGCGTGCTTTTAGGGGGTCGCCGATGTGCGGTCTGGAAGAAGGATTTCCTGCGATGCCGTGGGCGTGGCCGCGTGATGTTTTGTCATCCGGTGTGGCCGTATCGCTTGCCGGCGCCACCGCCTGGTACCGCAACGCCAGTTAGCTGACCCGTGAATGACCAGGGTCAGGCCTCCTCCGGCCCGGTACCGGGCGCCGGGGGATCGGGAGATCAGGGAGCGGGCCAGTCACTGTGATCTTATAGCGGCGGCCGGGGCACTCGTGGCGTCCTGGCGCCACGGCTGGCCGGAAAGCCGGGTGCCGTTGGCTACGGTGATGCGTGGATGCTTGTCGCTGGAGGTTCTCATGCACCTGGCGTTCGCGCTCAACCCCTGGCCGTGGGTGGCTGCGGCAATCATGGTTGTCTTTGGGGCGTGTACCTCCGTGTGGGGAACCGTGTCGCAGTCGGTCCGGCAGGCGCTCGCTCGATGACATCGCCCACGCCGGCCGGAGCGGCCTGGGGCAATGACACCGCGGTACGGCCTGCGAGCCCAAGGGGGAAGCCATGGGAGCTGAACGCGAGCGGGCGGGCAGTTTCGATCTGCCCGAGGCGGGGATGCGGCGCGCCAGCGACTGGTATCTCTGGGGGCCTTATCTCAGCGAGCGCCAGTGGGGAACGGTCCGGGAGGACTACAGCGGCGACGGTCAGGCGTGGGGCTACCTGCCGCACGATCACGCCCGCTCCCGGGCCTACCGGTGGGGCGAGGACGGGCTGGCCGGGTTCAGTGACATCGAGCAGCGGTTATGCCTGGGCCTGGCGCTGTGGAACGGGCGCGATCCCATTCTCAAGGAACGGGCGTTCGGGCTGACCGGGGATGAGGCGAACCACGGTGAGGACGTCAAAGAATATTGGTGGTACCTCGACGCCGTTCCCAGCCACGCCTGGAACCGGTGGCGCTACCACTACCCGCAAGCCGCCTTCCCCTACGAGGACCTCCGGGCCGAGAACAGCAGACGCACCAAACACGACCCCGAATACGAATTGCTTGATACGGGAGTGTTCGACGATGACCGGTACTGGATCGTCGAAACGCACTACGCGAAGGCGGACCCGACCGACCTGCTGATATCGGTGCGGATCACCAACGCCGGGCCCGGCCCGGAAACCCTGCACGTGCTGCCGACCGCCTGGTTCCGCAACACCTGGTCCTGGGACCACGGCGCCCCGCGACCCGAGCTCGCCGCGACCGGGGACACTTGCGTCCGTATCCGCCACCCGTTTCTCGGTGAGCTGGAGCTGATCGCCGCCCCGGGACCAGACGGGACCGGGCCGACGCTGCTGTTCTGCGAGAACGACACGAACGACCGGCGCCTGTGCGGCGTCTCCCCGGCCACCCAGTACCCCAAGGACGGGATTAACGACCACGTCGTGTCAGGTGCCGCCACCGTGAACCCGGCCCGCCTCGGCACCAAGTGCGCCGTCTGGTACCGCGTCGCGGTCGCGTCCGGGGAGAGCGCGGAACTGCGGCTCCGGCTGCGCCCGGCTGGATCGGGGCCGGAGCGAGGGACGGCGCTGGGGGCCGGTTTCGAGGAGGTCATCACGGCCCGGCGCGGTGAGGCCGACGAGTTCTACGCCGAACTCACCCCGGCCTCCGCCTCCGCTGAGGAGGCGATGATCCTGCGCCAGGCGTTGTCCGGGATGCTGTGGAGCAAGCAGCTGTACTACTACGACGTGACCCGCTGGCTCGACGGCGATCCCGCTCAGCCGGCGCCTCCAGCCTCCCGGCTCACCGCGCGCAACGCCCGATGGCGGAACTTCAGCGCCTTCGATGTCATGTCCATGCCGGACAAATGGGAGTACCCCTGGTTTGCCGCATGGGATCTCGCGTTCCACTGCGTGGCTCTCGCCCACGCCGACCCCGTGTTCGCGAAATATCAGCTGCTGCTGCTCTGCCGCGAGTGGTTCCAGCATCCCAGCGGTGCTCTGCCCGCCTACGAGTGGGATTTCAGTGACGTCAACCCCCCGGTGCAGGCCTGGGCGGCGCTGGAGGTCTTCGCGATCGACGGCGGCCGCGATCTTGATTTCCTCAGCCGGGTCTTCGACAAGTTGCTGGTCAACTTCACCTGGTGGGTCAACCGCGAGGACTCCATCGGCTCGAACCTGTTCGAAGGAGGATTCCTCGGGCTGGACAACATTGGCCCGCTCGACCGGTCACACTTGCCGGTGGGAGGCACCCTGCAGCAGTCCGACGCCACGGGCTGGATGGCCACCTACGCCCTGGCGATGACGACGATCGCGGCGGTTCTGCACCACAGCGGGCACCGGCCCGCGCTGGACCTGGTGCAGAAGTTCCTCGAGCACTTCGCCGGTATCCGCACAGCCCTCGAACGCCAGGGACTGTGGGATGAGAACGAGGGCCTGTTCTACGACCGGATCGTCACTCCCGGCGGCGCCCACGTGCCGGTGAAGGTGCACTCGATGGTCGGCATCATCCCGATGCTGGCCGTCGCCGTGATCGATGAGCGGACGCTGGAGATCGCTACGGCCGCGAGGAAGCAATTCGCCGAATTCCTGAATCGTGAGGGGCTGCCCGGTATCGAGGCGCTCACCGGCGCTGGCCTCGTGCGGGGAGATCCCGGGCACCGGCGCCTGCTCGTGGGTGTGGTGGGTATCGACCGGCTGATGAGGCTGTTCAGCAAGCTGTTCGACCCCCAGGAGTTCCTCTCGCCGTACGGGCTGCGGGCGATCTCCGCGATCCATCGCGAACACCCCTACGAGTTCGAGGTGGAAGGGGTCCACGCATCCGTTGACTACGAGCCCGCTGAGTCGACCACCGGGATGTTCGGCGGGAACTCGAACTGGCGCGGGCCCGTGTGGTTCCCGCTGAACTATCTGGCGACGAGCGCATTGGAGCGCTACCACCGTTTCTTCGGTGACGAATTCACCGTCGAGTACCCCACTGGATCCGGGCACTGGCTCAGCCTCGGCGCCATCGCCGCGGACTTGTGGGGCCGGCTCGTGTCGATCTTCCTGATCGGCCCGGATGGCCGCCGGCCCTGCTTTGGGTGGGCGGAGCGGTTCCAGCGTGACCCGAACTGGAAGGACAACCTCCTGTTCCATGAGTACTTCCACGGCGATAACGCCGCCGGCCTGGGCGCCTCCCACCAGACTGGATGGACGGGGATCGTGGCCGATGTGATCCGGCGCCGGCATGGCGCGGTGCCCTCCATCGGGGACGTGCTCCGGACGTTGACCGACCCAGGGACCGACCCAGGGAGATGACATGGACACTACACACGCGCAGGCCCGCAAGGAGCATCCTGTTGTCGTCGCGCGCCGGGCCCAGCGGGCGGAGGATCTCCAGCTGCGGATCGCTGATTGGATCACCGCTTTCGCCGGATCGATGCCGTTCGTCTACATCCATGCCGCGCTGTTCGCTATCTGGATGCTGTTTTTCGAATCCAGCCCATGGCCGACGCTGACGCTGGTGGTATCTCTGGAAGCGATCTTCCTGTCCACCTTCGTCATGATCGGCCAGAACCGGCAAGCGGCCTTCCAGCAAGCCAAAGCGAATCACGACTTCAACGAGCAGGAGCTAGAGCTCAAGACGAACACAGAACTGACTCGCGAGATCCATACCCTCACTACTGAGCTGCACCGGCGGTTCATCGATAAGCCCGCCCGGTAGCGCGAGCTCAGGTGCGGTCGAGGCGGGGGAAGAGCACTTCCTGGGTCAAGAGCAGCAGAGCCGCAGCAGCGGGAATGGCGACGAGTGCTCCCACAATCCCCTGCAGGGCACCGCCCACCAGGGCCGCCACCACGGTCACCACCGCTGGTACCTGGACCGCTTGGCCGATGATCTTTGGCACGATCAGGTAGCTCTCGGCCAGCCGGTACACGACGAAGAAGCCGATAGTGGCCAGGCAAGTGGGCAGCGACACGCTCAGCGCCACCAGGCACACCACGACGCCCGCGATGGCGGAACCGATCACCGGCAGCAGGTCCACCAGCGCGACGAAGATGCCCAGCAGGAGCGGGTAGGGCACCCGCACGATGGCGAGGAAAATAGACGTGAGGCTTCCCGCGATCAGCGAGGTCAGCAGGTTGCCCAGCACGTAGCCACCGACCTTGGCGAAGATCTCATCCCCGAGCAGGATCGCCCGGGGACGGCGCGAATTCGGCACCAGCCGGTAAAGGGTCGTGCGGATGCGGGGCAGGTCGGCCACGAAGTACACGATGAGCACGGCGACGATCAGGGTGCTCGATAGCGCGCTGAACACCACCTGACCCGCACCCAGCAAGCCGTTGAACAAGCCCGAGGCTTTCCCGCTGAGGATCTGATGCAAGCGCTGCTGCAGGTCAAGGCGATCATTGAGCTGGCCCAGTACAGAATGGTGATCCCGCAAGCGGGCCAGAATTGTGGGGGCTTGCGTGACGAACTGGCTGGCCTCTCGCGCTACCGGTGGGATCGCTGCGGCGAGGAACCCACCGAT
The DNA here is from genome assembly GCA_035712045.1 of Pseudonocardiaceae bacterium. Classification (GTDB taxonomy): domain Bacteria; phylum Actinomycetota; class Actinomycetes; order Mycobacteriales; family Pseudonocardiaceae. The sequence goes on along the minus strand of DASTBN010000503.1, from coordinate 9,050 downwards.
CACCGCCAGGACCGCCACGATGACGGTGAGAACCGCTGCCCACCGCGGCAGCCAGCGTCTGGCCAGGACCGACACTGCCGGCTCCAAGCCGATTGCCAGGAACAACGCTAAGCCGATCAGCACCAGCATCGAGCTGACAGTGAGGATCATCACGACCAGCCCGGCGGTCACCGCGACGCCCGCAGCGGCACTCATCCCCCTGAGGAACGCTGAACTGCCATCCAGCGGAGCCCCCGGCTGGCCCAGCGGGAACTCCTCGGAACGGATCCCGGCCGCGATCACCTCGGCATCCGCGATGGGACCTTCGGCCGCGGTGTGTGGCTGCGCGATCAGTGCGTGGTGGCCCACCCCCAGCCGCCGTTTCACGTCGGCGAGTTTGCCAGCCGTCCGGTGAGGGTGCCCATCCGGCGTGCTTGCGCCGAGAGGATCAACGCGGACACCCCAGCCACGATGCTGAAGAGCCCGAACACGGTCGCGAGTGACAACGCGCCGATATCTGGCCGGAGCGCTAGCACCACACCCAGCGCGATCGACACCAGGCCTCCCAGGGCCCACATCGCCCGCTCGCCAGCGGTCTCACCCTGCCAGAAGGCGAGGATGACCTCCATGACGCCGGTGGCGAACGCCCACGCCGCCACCCAGATGGTCAGCACGAGCGCCGTGAGTCCCGGCCAGAGCAGGGCGATCAATCCGGCGGCGAACGAAAGCAGGGCGAGAATCAGGTAGCCCGCTAGCGGGCCGGCCCGGTCACTGCTGAACGCCCGGGCCGCATCACCACCCGCGGCCAGGAACGCATAGACCGCGAACAGGATGACGAAAGCGCCGACGGTGATGTTTGGCCAGGCGACCGAGACGATCCCGATGCCGATCGCCAGGAGCCCCCGCCACAGCAGGGCAGATGACACGGACGAGAACATGAGACGCTCCCCTCTGATAAGAGCTCAGTAATAGACTGTGAGCCGATCGTCGACATTGACGACGCCCGGAGCCGACCAGGCCGCAGCGACGGCGGCGTCGCGTTCGGACCACGAGCGCACGCTACCGGTGAGCGTGACACTGCCCTGGGAGCTGTTCACCGCGATGTTGTCGGCGTCGAGCTTGGCGGCGCGTTCAAGGGCCCTTTTGATGGAATGGTGCACCTCACCCGCATCGGGTATAGGGCTCATGACGTCGACGTCGTTCTCGACATCGATGACACCCAGGACGTTGGCCGCGATGAATTCGGCCTCATCGCGCTGGTATCGCCACTCGGCGGTACCGGTCAAGGTGACTATTCCGTCCGTCACCGTGGCGTCGATGGTGGTGGGGACCAGGGTGTCCAGCATGAGCGCTTGCAGCACGTCACCGCGAAGCTCGGCGTCTTCCCGGCGGTGTTCGGTCAGTACGCGGACCTCGAGGCCGTTGTTGACCTTGGTGACTCCGTGAACGCGTTCGGCCGCCCGTTTGGCTTCACGCTTTTGCCGAAAACTACCGACGGTGCCCCGGAGCGTCACACTGCCACCATCCGCATACACTGCGATCCCGCCGCTGTCGATCTTGGGATCCCAAGCCAGCTCGTCGATGACATTACGCTCAAGCGCCTCATTGGTCATGTCAACTCCTTGTTACCCTCCTACCCCAGTCATCGACGGTAGGCAGGGGATGGGTGATGGCCATCGGGCCGCCGGTACGAACTGGCTTCCCCGTGTTGTGCCACGCGCCTGATTCGTTATCGGGGGCGCGGATCCGGAGGTCTCGCCGGACCGTGTCGCAGCACCGCACTGCCGAGCCAGTGACAGGCCAGCAGCGCGAGCTCCACATCGAGCCGGCCTTCGCGGAGGGGACGGCCGCGAAGTTCTTCCGCCTTCTGCACTCGGTATTGCGCGGTGTTGCGATGCAGAAACAGCTGATCGGCGGTCGAGGTGTAACTACCGCCGGTCTGCAGGAACACTCTGGCGGTCTCGCGAAGTCGGGCATTGCGCTCAGAGTCGATCGCGAGCGGGCCAAGCGTCTCACTGACCCACTCGCGGGCCGATTCGATGTCGGAACACATCATCGCGACCGGAGCGACATCGATAAAATAAGTCGCCCGGATGTGGTGCGATCCGGCGGCGAGGGCAACCGACTGGGCATGGAGCGCTTGCTGATGCGTCCGGCGAAACCCCGCAACGCCGGACGCGGGCTCGCCGAGAGCCATCGACACGGCCGACTCACACTCCTCGATCACCGCTTGAGCCTCGTCCCGTCTCAGCACGACTCCGGGTGTGATCGCGAGCCAGGCCCAGGCACTGGTCTCATCGCAGGCGACGAAAAGCGGAGCCTGCTGGGATTGCGCCGCTACCGCTAGTGCGGACACCACGCGGCCGAGCCGCTCGAGCGGATCGAGGTCCGCGGATGCCGTGCTGTCAACCCAGAGGACGACACCGAGGTGTTGTCGCAGGAGGCGGTACCCGAGCGCGATCTCCGCCGCGTTGACCTCGACGTGCTCTCCCGCGAGCACCGACTTAACCCGCATGGTCAGTATCGCACTGCGGTTGTGCACCCAGCGTTCGCGTGTGCTCTCATACACGCCGAGGACCTGCTCGACCAGGCGGTCGGCCGTGTCCGATACGTGCTCGACTATCCGCTGGGTGCTGACGCCCTCCACGTGGTCACCTGATGTCTGGCGCAGCAGCTCATCGATACAGTGACGGAGAAAACGAGCCTGACCGAGGCGGTAGGCGCGGATCAGGGCAGTGGCGGGGATATCGCGTTGCGCCAGCCGCCGGGAGTACTCGTGTGCGGCGGTGGGCGCCTCGACGTGCGTGGTGATGATCCCGTGCCGGAGCATGTGAACGATAGTGACGACGTTCTCCCCGATGCTGGCGTCCAAGAGGTTGCTCAGCTGAGGGTCGCCGTCCAATGCGGGGATCTCGCGTAGGACCAGATCGCGAATGTCCGTTGCCAACTCGGCAATCCGGGGTTCCAGGCTGGCCGCGACCGCGGCGACCAGCTCCCCGGCCCGGGCATCGCCGATTTTCACACTGTGATCATATGTCCATCCACGTCCCGGTCGGCGCTGTCGAGCGACAGGCTGGGTGGCGTGATCAGCCAGGGGCGTGCGGTTCACCGCGTGGCCGGATCACGGTGACCGGGCACTGGGCGTGCAGCACGCAATGCAGCCCGACTGACCCGAGTAGCGCGCTGGCTATCTCGCCTCGCCCCCGGTGGCCAACGATCAGCATGTCGGCGTCGGCGGACGCCTCGGTCAGGACCCAGCCAACCGCACCGGCTTGCACCACGACCTCCACCTCCGGTGGGTCAGGCTGAGTGCCTATGACGTCGTTGATCAGCGCTACCGTCTCAGCTCTCACCTTCTCGGCGATCTGCTGATCGGACACCGGGATGGGCACGCCGTAACGAGCGCCGAACTTCCCCGCCGAGTCGAAGGCCGACACCACCCGCAACACCGCGCCATGCAGGGCCGCCTCGGCCACAGCGTACTCCAACGCCAGCCGCGAGTCCGGGGAGTCATCCACCCCAACCACCAGCACCTTAGCCGACCCCATGGTGATCTCCTGTAGCTCGTTCCGCTGTCGCCGAATTCGACACTAGGGTTGCGCCGAGCCTGGCGAACAGCCCTCCTGCCGAACTCGGCGACAGCAGAACGGGTCTGGGCAGTGGTCAGCTGAGAAGTTGGCTGGTTTCGGCCGCGATTTGCAGGTCTTCGCGTGCGGGGACAACGAGCAGGGGGGTGGTGTCTCCCAGGCCGAGCCAGCTGAGCCGGTCGATCAGGCCAGTGCGCACTTCCTGGCTGTGTTCCCCGATCCCGCCGGTCAGGACCAGCACGTCGAGGCCACCCATGGCGGCGATCATGGATCCGCAGAGCCGGATCAGGCGGTGCCACCACACCTCCAGCGCCAGCTGAGCGTCGCGTTCGCCGCAGGCGGCGCGAGTGATCACCTCGCGCATGTCGGCGGTGCCGCAGAGGCCGAGCAGGCCGCTTTCGCGCTCCAGGACGGTGGTCAGGTCCTCGGCGGTGCGGGCGGCGAGCCAGGTCACGGCACCGGGGTCGAGGGCACCGCATCGGGTGGCCATGACCAGGCCGTCGAGGGGCGTGAACCCCATCGTGGTGTCGACGCTGCGGCCGTCGAGGACCGCGCACAGCGAGGCCCCCGCGCCGAGGTGGGCGACCAGCACCCGCCGTGCGCCGGGAACACGTTCGGCGGCCCGCGCGGCGGCCCAGGCGTGGGAGAGACCGTGGAAGCCGTAGGCGTGAACCCCGAGCTCACGCAGGCGGGCCGGTAGCGCATAGGTCGCGGCGGCCGGGGGAAGAGTGGTGTGGAAGGCGGGGTCGAAACAGGCCACCTGGGGTAGCCCGGGCCAGGCCGCGCGGGTGCGGTCGATCGCCCGCAGCGCTGCGGGCTGGTGCAGGGGCGCCAGCTCGGTGAGGGCCCCGAGCTCGGCGCGCACCGTGTCGTCGATGAGCTCCGGTGCGCTGCGGTGACCTCCGTGCACCACCCGATGGCCGACGGCATCGGGGGCGTCGTCGGCCAGCGCGGCGTCCAGGTCGCCGTAGCCGCGCAGGCTGGTGCCGTCGCGGACCAGGGAGAGCTTGAGCGAGGAGCTGCCGGCGTTGACGGTGAGGACCCGCATCAGCCGGGCCAGGTCCAGTCGGCGATCTCGGGGTCGTCCTCGCCGTGGTCGCGGGTGTAGGCGCGGGCCCGCAGCCGGGCGTCGAGGATCTCCTGCCGGATCCCGGCGGCCCGCACCGCCAGGCCCGGCACCCGGTCGATCACGTCGATGGCGAGGGTGAAGCGGTCGAGGTCGTTGAGCATCACCATGTCGAACGGCGTGGTGGTCGTGCCGTTCTCCTGGTAGCCGTGGACGTGCATCTGGTCGTGGTTGCGGCGCGCGTAGGTCAGCCGGTGTACCAGGTGCGGGTAGCCGTGGAACGCGAAGATCACCGGCCGGTCCACCGTGAAGATCGCGTCGAACTCGTGCCCGGGTAGCCCGTGGGGGTGTTTCGATTCGGGAAGCAGCCGCATCAGATCAACGACGTTGACCACCCGGACACCCAGCTCGGGCAGCCGCTGGCGCAGCAGCGCGGCGGCCGCCAGGGTCTCCAGCGTGGGAATATCACCCGCGCAGGCGAGCACCACGTCAGGTTCCCCGGCCGCGTGCTCGGTGTGCTCGGTGCCCGCCCAGGCCCAGATACCCAGCCCGCGCGCGCAATGCAGCTCAGCCTCCTCGACGCGGAGATAGGACAGCGCGGGCTGCTTGCCAGCTACCACCACGTTGACGTAGTGCCGGCTGCGCAGGCAATGGTCGACGGTGGAGAGCAGCGTGTTGGCATCCGGGGGCAGGTAGACCCGCACGACCTCGGGCTTTTTGTTCATCACCACATCGAGGAACCCAGGGTCCTGGTGGCTGAACCCGTTGTGGTCCTGGCGCCAGACGTGGGAGGAGAGCAGGTAGTTCAGCGAGGCCAGCGGCCGCCGCCAGGGAATCCCCGCGCTGGACTCCAGCCACTTCGCGTGCTGGTTCATCATCGAGTCGACGATGTGGATGAACGCCTCGTAGCAGGTGAACAAGCCGTGCCGGCCGGTGAGCAGGTATCCTTCCAGCAACCCCTGGCAGACGTGCTCGGAGAGCATCTCCACCACCCGGCCGGCCGGATCCAGCCGGTCATCCCCGGGGCCGGGCAACGCGTCCCACCGGCGGCCGGTGACCTCGAGCACGTCTTGCAGCCGGTTGCTCGCCAGCTCGTCCGGGGCGGTGATGAGGAACGACGCTGGGTTGGTGGCCACGACCTCGCGCAACCAGCCGCCGAGCACCCGGGTGGCCTCGTGAACGACGGTCGCGGGGGCGGGAACCCGCACCGCGTGCTCACGCCAGTCGGGTAGTTCGAGGTCACGTAGCAGTGCGCCGCCGTTGGTGTGCGGATTAGCGCTCATCCGGTGGTCTCCGGCGGGGGAGAGCTCACGCAGTTCCGGCACCGGTCGGCCGTTCTGGTCGAAGAGCTCCCGCGGCTGGTAGGAACGCAGCCACTGCTCCAGGGCCGCCAGGTGCGCCGGGTTGGTGCGCACGCTGGCCAGCGGCACCTGATGCGCGCGGAAGGTGCCTTCGACCTGCTGACCATCGACCTCGACGGGCCCGGTCCAGCCCTTCGGGGTGCGCAGGACCACCATCGGCCACCGCAGCGGCAGCTCCACCCCGCCCCCGCCACGAGCGGCCCAGCGGATCTCGGTGATCCGTTCCACGGCACGGTCGAACGCCGCGGCGAGCCGCTGGTGCACGCTGGCCGGATCGTCCCCGGCGACGACCATCGGGTCATAGCCGTAGCCGCGCAGCAGTGAAACCAGGTCGGCCTCGGGAATCCGGGCCAGCAGCGTCGGATTAGCGATCTTGAAGCCGTTCAGGTGCAGCACGGGCAGCACGGCGCCATCCCGCTCCGGGTTCAGCAGCTTGCCGGTGTGCCAGCTGGTAGCCAGCGGCCCCGTCTCGGCCTCCCCGTCACCGATGACGCAGAACGCCACCAGCTCGGGATTGTCCAGCACCGCCCCGAAGGCGTGCACCAGGCAGTAGCCGAGCTCACCGCCCTCGTGGAACGACCCGGGTGTCTCGGGCGCGCAGTGGCTGGGCACCCCACCCGGGAAGGAGAACTGCCGGAAGAACCGCCGCATCCCCCGTTCGTCCTGGGAGATATGGCTGTAGAGCTCGCTGTAGGTGCCTTCCAGCCAGGCCGCCGCGTTCGGCCCCGGGCCGCCGTGTCCCGGTCCGGCGACGAAGACCGCGTCAAGGTTGTGCTCGCGCACCATCCTGGTGGCGTGCGCCCAGACCAGAGTCAATCCCGGAGTGGTGCCCCAGTGTCCCAGCAGCCGTGGTTTGATGTGCTCGGCGCGCAGCGGCTCGCGCAGCAACGGATTGTCCAGCAGGTAGATCTGACCGACAGCGAGGTAATTCGCCGCCCGCCACCAGGCGTGGATCCGCTCCAGCTGCTGACGGTCCAGCGGGCCCTCAACCTTGCCGAGTGCCTTCGCAGCGGGCGCCACCGTGACGCCCACGCCATCCTGTTCGTTGTCCGCTGACGTATCGCTGATCGGTTTCACGCCGACACCTCGCCGGGCTGACGCACTGACCGCATCCCGTTGAGCCTCTCTCCTTGCCGCTAGCGCCGCTGTGGGGTCAGAGCGTCTTGACGAACCCGCCGTCGATGACGAAGTCGGCGCCGGTGACGTTGCCCGCCCGGTCGCTGGCGAGCAGCACGACAAGATCGGCGACCTCCCGCGGCTTGGTGAACCTGCCTGTGGCCGCCTGCTCGGCCGCTTGCCGCACGACGACTTGCGCATCACCGTCTTGGGCCTGGGAGAAGGTGACGGCCACGCCGTGGTCTCCCAGCCACAGGTCGGTGGACACCGGGCCGGGGCTGACCGTGTTGACCCGGATGCCATGTGGCCCGACTTCCTTGGATAAAGATTTGGAGAAGTTCGTCACGGCGGCCTTCGCCGCGCAGTAGTCGATGATGCCCGGGTCCGGCAGGAACGCGTTCACGGAGCTGATGGTCACGATGCTGCCGCTGCGGGCGGCCAGCATGCCGGGCAGCGTGGCCCGGGTGGTGCGGACCGCGGCCAGGAAGGTGAGGGTGAGCGAGGCCGACCACTGCTCGTCGGTGACCGCCAGGAAGCCGTTCAGCCGGGGTGTGACCCCACCGACGTTATTGACGAGTATGTCCACCGGGCCGTGTTCCAGCGCGGCGGTGACGAGCTCGGCTGGGCCGGTCACGGTGGACAGGTCGACCGTGACGAAGTGCACCTGGCCGGCCTCGACCAGCTCCCGCAGCTCCGCGGTGACGTTCCGCGCGCCGGCCACGACATGGGCGCCCTCCGCGACCAGTGCGCGCGTGATCGCCAGCCCGATACCCTTGCTCGCCCCGGTTACCAGGGCGTTTTTGCCGCGAAGGCCCAGATCCATGACTACAGCCCGGGGTTGCCAGGAGCTGGCACGGGCGTTGCTGGCGCGATCATGACGATTCCCCCGCAGTGTCGACACCAACCGTAAAGCAACGTAGCGAGGGAGCTCATGACCTGGCAAGCATTGCGATCCGGGAACGGCGGCGATGACGGTGCCTTGCCTAAGGGCGCTGTCACCGTCCAGCACCGTGGCTGGGAGTAGTTGACGCCCGCCGCCGGGCCTGCCGGCCCTCGTCCAGGATCGATCGGGTTGCCACCTGGGGTTGGATTGGCAAGGACAGCGTGTCAGCGGCCGGCTTGGCCTCGTCAAGCGGATTCGCGCATGACGCGGCGGGCGATCTCTCCCACCTGTTGCGTGGTCAAGACCGGTTTGTTCTCGGCACGGAGAGCGTCGCGGAGAAGCCGGCGGACCAATGCCGGGGGGGGGGGGAGACCTGCTCCTGCGCCGATCGGCGTTTTAACGCCTCGTCGAGTTCCCGGGTGATGCGCGGCGAGAGGCTTACTTCCAACGCGGCAGCGTTCTCGGCCGCTTCGAGCTCCGCCGCCTCAGCCTCCTCCTCGGCGTACTCCTCGCGCACCGCCTGTACCTCGGCGGCGATCGCCGCATCATCGCCGCTGGAGTCTCGGCGGCCGCCGCGCTCACGCCCCCTATCTATGCAGGTCGGGGAGATGAGAGGCGAGAGTAAGCGGCAAGCACCTCCACCGAGGAACCGGTGTGCGAGTTTCATCTTTCATTGTCGGCGAGGGAAGTCAACACGGCATTCGCTGTGCCGTAATGGATCGTCGGCGGCCTCAGCGGAACGTATTGCGCGGTCAGCGGCCAGAAGCGACAAGTCGGCTCGGCCAATTCGTTTCGTTGCGGTACGTAGCAGTCCGTATAGGTCAGACGCACAACCATGGATATTGCGGCGAGCGCTTTCCTGGCCCGCTTGACTGGTCCGCACGGCCACTTCGATGTCGGCGATAAGCGTTGGTAGCTGGGCGGTGAGTTGACTATAGCGGCGGGGTGAAGTTTGCCACGTCTCCCAGGCGTCGCGCACGCGCCTGCGGAGCTCGGGGCAAATCAGCCGTTTCGCCGTGATTCGATTCTTCCGGATTGGTTAACACCCGATAAATCGT
>DASTBN010000502.1:0-8458 GCA_035712045.1 Pseudonocardiaceae bacterium | reverse complement strand
ACGAACTGCACCGATCCCGCGGGTGTTCCCGAGGTCGCGGTGACCGTCGAGGTCAAGGTCTCCTTGGTCCCGAACGGGGCCGGGGAAGCCGGTGACACGGTCAAGGTGGTGGTGGTGGCCACTACCACGACGTAGTTCACGGTGAGCGAGGTGGACCCGGTGAACTGCGTCGTGTCAGTGGGAATGAACGTCGCGGTCAGCGGGTGGGTCCCCAGCGCCAGCGTCTGGCCGGACAGCGTGGCGAGACTGTTGGCGGCCACCGGGGCGCTGCCCAGAACGGTGCCGCCGTCCTTGAACTCCACACTGCCCGCCGCTGGCGCGCCATTGGCGTCATTGGGCCGGTTCACCCTGGCGGTGAGAGTTGCCGCAGTGCCCTGGTTGACGGGTGAGGGCGGTGCCACGGTCAGCTGGGTGATGGATTGCTTGGGGTTCGTGGCGGGATCGGTGTCCTGGTACAGAGTCGGAGTAGTCAGGTAAAACGTCGTCGTGAAAGTACCGAAATCAGTGAGATTGAAGCCGTTGATGCAATGCTCGGTCAGGTGATAGGTACCGGGCTGCAGCGTCCCCGAACCACCGAACACGGGATCCTGAGCCGCCTGGGCGGCGTCCTTCAGGGTGAGCTTGAACGGAAGGTCGAACGGTCCAGTATTGGAAAAACTGGCGGAAGTGTTGGAGACGATCGGATAAGGACTGGCATCGGGGAAGGTCTTCGTGCCCGTGGTCTCATCCGGCCCGTTGATGAACATCTGGGACGAGTCCGCAGAATTGTCCGGGTCGTTCGGATCCGGCTGCGGGCAGCCAGCTGACGTCCGCGCGGTCACCGTGCTCAGATCGCTACCGACCGACGGGGTCAGCGTCAGAGTACCCAGATTCGGCACCTGGGCATTCGCCACCCCGCCGAGCACCACCATAGTTCCGGACACGACGGACGCCACCAGGGCGCCCGACGCGAACCGGGTCAGGAATCTTTTTCTAGACACGGATATTCTCTTTTTCTATCCAGGCAAAGTGGATCGGCTAGGAGCGAATAGTGGTTTGACCGCAACGCGAGTCCAGGCTGAAGCCTTGGCGCACGATCGTGGCGGTATTGCTGCAAACCGCGGAAGTGGATCCGACGAATACCGACTTCCAGGGCTCGACAGCCTCCTTGGCCGTGGGAATGACGTCGTAAACCAGCCGGGACATCGTTGAGGCTGGGTTCAGCACGGTGGGGCTGGTGGGTGGGTTGGTGACGCTGCTGGCCCCGATCGATCCGAGCACGGCGGCGCCGTGGATGTCGGGCACCACGTTGTTGATCTGATCCAGGTAGGTCGAGATCGTGTAGGGCATCAGCTGCGGCTGGCTGGTGAGCGTGCGTCCGTCGTTGGTCGAGGTCGAGGGGACTTCGGTGACACACGGGCCCGGCACGGGAACCCCGATCATGGTCAGGAACGTGTTCCGGACCGGGTTCCCGGCCGGTGGGATCAGCGGCTGGAACGAGGTGTTCGTGCAGTTGTAGATCGCGGCCAGCTGCGACAGGGACAGGTTCCGCGGCACACTGCTGTCGCCACGGGTGGCGTAGACGACGGCCGAGGGCAAGGCCGTGTTGGGCAGCTGCGGGCTCTTCCCATCGATCGAGGCGAGCACGGCCGTGCCATGCTTGTCAGGAATCACGTTGTTCACTTGGGCCAGGTACGGCGCGGATGAATAGGTCACCAGCTGATTCGGGGCGGTGATCAACCGGCCGTCATTGGCCAGGAACGGCGCACCAGTCGAGTCGGTGTCCTTGATGCACGTGTGACCGGGCTGGCTAACCAGGTCCGCCGCGTCAGTGATGCCGAGCCTCTGGAGGAAGAACGTCCGGTTCCCGGCGCCGAACACCCCGATCAGCGGCTGGATGCTGGGGACCTGGCAGTTGTAGATGGCCGTCAGCTGCGCGAGGGTCAGCTTCCTGGACACTGTGCTATCACCACGCGTGGCGTAGGTGAGGGTATCGGTCGCCAGCGGGACATAGGTCAGGCCAGGCGGGCGGGTGGCATGGTCATCGGTCACCACTCGGGCGGCATCCACACAGCCATCACCGGCTGCCAGCGAGTTAACCAGCGCGGTCGTGCCAGCACCGCCTTGGTTGGGCCGGACGATGGTGCAGGCAGGGTTCGTAGCCGGGTCCTTGGTGGTGATATTCCCGGGCGGAGCGTTGTCATACGACGCGATGATCTTGGTTCCGCTGCCGTCCTTGATGATGTCGGACAAGGCGTTGAACAAACCCTGGGTGGTCTCCGCGCCGACCACGGCCAGTGCCCGGAACTGCGGCGGGCCATTGGGATCGGCCTGAGCCGAGCCCACTGCCAGGCACAGGGTGGCCAAGCAGGCACCCGCGGCGAGCAGGAACTTCCTCTTACGCATCCTTGGTATCCTTTGCGGTGCAGGGATGCGCGGACTGTTGCCCGCGCACACGCCAGGGCCCGCGAACCAGTGGTATGCCGACCACGCGGTCACTGACGACTTGCTTGCGGAAAGTTGGCGCAGCGGTGGCCGGGAGCTGGAGACTCCCGGTCACCGCTCGGTCGTCTTCACCTCCTTGTCCAGCCAGCGGGCTACCCGGCCGCCCAGCGGCCGCATAGCCGGAGAAGAGGTCGCCGCGAGAACACCGGCGATGAGGATCGCCAGGAACCATCCGCCCAGGGCGGGAATGGACGGCGCCGGTGTGCGTCGCACCCCGGCCACGGGCTGCTGGTTCACCACCGTCGGCGCGGGCATGGCCGTCGGCTGGGGCTCGGCGGGAGGGCTCGTGGTACTCACCCCGGCGGCGGCTTTCGCCGGGCTGGCTGGCGGGCTCGGGCGGGTGGCCGGGCTGGTGTTGTTCCCGGCGGTAGCGCGGGCGCTGGCCTCTGGCTGGGTGGAGAGGCTGGGGGTAGCCGCGGCTGGCGGCGTCGCGACCATCTTGGCGGCGGTGAGGGTCTGCGCTTTGAGCGTGTCCGGCAGCGGCACCAAACCGGGTGGAAGCTGACCGGGTTCGGCACCCGGCTGCTGGCCAGGACCGCCCGCGTAGCGCAGGAACGCCGCGTAGTCCTTACGAGCGTCGGCGTCCAGTGTGGACGGCTCGGTGACCGCGTAACTCAGTGCGGTCAGTGGGTACGCCTGCGGGTCCTTCGCACCGGGGTCGGAGACCAATACACCGGGAACTCCGCTGGGCTTCATGGCCCTTTCACCGGCGAGGAGGCTGTCTTCGGTGGGACTGACGTACTCCCCAGCGGAATTGAGCAGCGCCGCGGTCGGCAGGCCGTACCGTACCGCCGTCGCTGTGTCCACCACGGCGAGCACCGCCCGGCGACCAGCTGTTTGCCGCTCGACCTTCTTCGCGACCGGTGTCTTTTTGTCGTCTCCGAGCACGATCGTCCTCGCCTGGGTATCGCCGCGACTGGCCGAGCGGCCCGCGTCATGCATGTCCGCAGTGAACGGGTGGGTATCCCCCGTGCACGTCTGCCCCTTGACGCCGGGAGCACTCTGCGGATCAAGGTCTGTCAGGGGACCACAGGTTTGGTCGTTTCTTGGGAAGGTGTCCGTCGGCAGCACGAGATCCTTGTTGTTGGGATTGACGACCATTCCAAAGTCGTCGGGTTTGCCCGCGAGGAAGTCGCTAGCGGCGCGGTCGGCCTTCACCCAGCTCCACAGTAGCGACGTGACATCCGATCCGTTGAGCTGCACTAGGGAATCGGCTGGCCGGTAGAGGGTCGAAAAAGACCGCTTGGGATCATATTCGGCGTTGAGCTTGAGAAACTCCGGATCGGTGATCAGGGACGTGGGGTTGTTCTTCAGATAGTCCTGAGGAGCTTGTAGCGCACCCTGGTATGACTGGGTGAGCAATTTGGCCACCAGTCGCGGGTTCAGTTTCATGGACTGAAACGGCCGGCCATCAAGCTTCAGGTCGTCGGACGTAGCGGTGCTTGGTGGCTGGTGGTCAACATTGAAGGCGATCGCCAGCCCGGACAGCGTGATCGGCGCGTAGATCAGCGGATCGTCGGGCGGGGCCTGCTCGGGCGGGATCGGATTTGTCACCAGCGCAAGGCCAGGAGAGGTGCCGTCGAGCACGTCGGTACGCGTGACGTCATCGGGGAGCTGGTTGTAGCTATACAGTGCGCCACCGTCCGCGCACAACTTTGGCTGCCAGCTGGTGACCGCGTCGACCGCGAGCTCGTGGCCGATCACGTGGCGCTCGGCGCCTCCGATCGGACATGCCTGGCCCACCAGCTGAAACTCCAGTTTGAAAACAATCCGGTTGTCCCAGTTAGTCGCGCTCAGCGGGGAGGAATCCAGCCGGAACTCAGAAGTCGTCTGGCTGGGGCGAACCGTGCCATCCACTTCGGTATTTCCGCGCGGCACGATCACCAGCCAGCAGGATCGGGGCCTGATCGCCCCGTCCACAGTGACCGGCTCACCACAGCCCAGACCAGCGGCCTGGATCACGGTCTCGACTTCGAAGAACTCCTCGCCGGTACCATCGCCATGGGTTCTCGCCAGGGGGATCTCGTTGGTGACCTGGGAGTCGAAGAAGTCGTTGTCGTCGCGTGCCACCGGGCCAGTAGGCTTGTCCCGGCCAGCCGCCCAGAACGGTACTTTGTCAAGCGTGCCGACGTTGCCGTTCGCGGGGACCGTTTTGAGAGTTTCCTTCTTGTCATCGAGGCCGGAGTCAAACTGCCGGGACAGCACGTAAGTCCCGGCGATTGAGCCGACGGCGCTTGTATGGCTCAAACCACCGAACTGGCATTGGGTGCGGTCCGGGCCGGGGTCATCGCCCCAGCACTGCATGATCTGCAGGTAGTTGATGTCGAAGCCGGTGAGCGGCGTCGTCGGCTGACCACCGGTCCAGGACACCTTGACCACCTGGTTGATCAGGTTCTTGGTCTGGCTGACCGTCACTTTGAGGTCCTTGAACGGTCCATCAGGCTTACCCGACATCGTCACCGAGGAGTCGCCCTGCGCTGGATCGGCGGCAGCGGCGTGGGCCAGCGGCGAGCTGGGCAGGACGCTGACCACAGCGGCGCCCAGGATCATCGCCAGCAGCCCCACCATCACTCGGCGCGGGTTCATGGGCGGTGCCCTCCCCCGGGGCCGGCCCGGATGCGAATCCTGTGCGTTATCAGCGGCGGTGCCAGCACCAGTGCCAGCGCCACGATGATGGTGAGCGCCGCCAGCGCCGTCTGGCGCCGGGAATCGGCGACCCCGACAGAGACCGGCACGGCGGAGACGTCAGCAGCGCCGGAATCGCTCGCGGAGGCCTTTTCGCTGATCACCTGGCCGGTGTCCGGGTCGATGGACGTGGCCCCGCCACCGGCCCCGTCAGCCGCTCCGCCGACGGTCCCTGCCGACGTGGCGTCGCCACTGTTAGCGGAACTGGTCCCGGCGGTACTACTCGATCCCCCATCACCGCCGCTGCTAGCGGCACCGCCGACGCTGCCCCCGGCGCCGCCACCACCGGCGCTGTTGCTGAGCCGGGTGGGTTCCTTCGCCCCGCCGGTCCCGGTAGCGCATTGCGTCGGTCCCTTGGCGTCGCACGGCTGGGGCTGCGGGGCGTCCTCGGCGACCTTGTTTCCCCCGTCCGGGGAGACTGTCGGGTTGTTGCAGTGAGCCAGGTTGTTGCGGTCGAGTTTCTTGGTCGAGCCAGGAATCTCGTTGATCTGGTCGGCCCCGGCCTGCACCAGGTTGATCGGCAACGGTGAGTAGCCCAGGAGATCGGCCTGTTGCTGCCCCTCGCACAGGAAGTACGCGGCGAATTCGGAGAGGGTGCGGCCCTTCTCTTCGGTGAAGTTGCTGCCGGCGCTGGTGTCCTTGGGCAGGATCATGTAGCTGTAGCTGGACAGCGGGTAGGTACGGGGATCGTCGTTGATGTAGACCTGGGTGAGGTCCTGGGTCAGGTCGTCGCGGATCTTCGCCTTGAGCAGGGCGACCGCGACGCTGCCGGCGGTGGGCTCGACGTAGTAGTTCGCCTTGTTCAGCACCTTGGCCACCGGAAAACCGGCGTTGCGGGCGTAGGAGTACTCGACGAAGGTGATCGCGCCCTCGCTGGAGTCCTGCCGGACGAACCCGGACACGCCCTGCGACTGCGCCTTGGCCACCATCCTGTCGTCGTGCGGGTAGAAGGAGGTGAACCCGCACGGCGTGATATCGCGGCCGACCCGGTGGCAGTAAGCGTCCCACAGGGCCGGGTACTGATCCGCCATCCACGCGGTGAACTGCGCGGCGGTGCCCGATCCATTGGAATAGACCACCGGCAGGATGTCGAGGTCCGGCAGGGCCAGCTGGGGGTTATCGGCCTTGATCGCTGGGTCGGACCACTTGGTGATCTGCTGGGTGAAGATCTTGACGAGGGTCTCACCAGACAGCCGCAGGTTCGTGACCCGCTTGCCACCGATCTTGAGGTTGTACATGAACGACGTGCCGCCGGCGACGATCGGCATGTAACCGAACTTCTTCTTCGGCGGGTAGTCGATCACCCCGCCGTCGGTGAGGCCGTAGGGGATCTCCGAGACGGCGAAATCGGCCTGGTTGTTACGGAAGTCGTTGCGGCCGGACGTCGAGCCGTTCGGCGCGTAGTTCACCGTGATCTGATAAAGGCTGGCCACGTTGCGCCGCCACTGGTCCAGCGCGTTCGAGCTCCAGGTCGAGCCGGAGCCACTGATGGGCACGAAGCTGGCCGCGTCGGCGCTCGGCGCGAACAGCGCCTCGGCACCCGCTATCACCACCAGCACCGCGAGCAACGCCGCGACGCGCTGCCCGCCTGGTAGCCTCACCGCTAGCACGCGAGGCACCCACCGGCCGGGCGGTCGGCACCGGGCTTCGTCGTGGCTCTACCCAGCGGTAAGACCGGCGAGAACGCTGCTGACGCACCGCAGATGATGGTCATCGCCTCCGCGAACTCCCGCAATGCCGGAACCATGGGAGGACGTTGCGCCAAGGAGGTGAACAGCAGAGGTCCTGCCGTTAAGCAAGGGATTACTAGATACCTCACAAGGGTTTGCGCATTACCGCTCATCAACAAAGATCATCAATCCGCCATAACGGTGAATTCCTGATATCGATCGGGTGGACTTCGGGTCGCAACGTTTACATACCGCTGACGTCGCGGCGGCCTGCGATCCAGGCCAGAACACGGTCACAACAGGTTCGGGAACAGGGTGGCGATCACATCGAAGGTCCTCAGGCACACCGGGCCCAGCACCGGCAAACCGATCAGCCAGGCCAGTCCGGGCCCGGCGTTGCCCCGGATCCACGCGGTGGCCACCGCGGCGGCGAGAGCTAATAAGGACCACTCGAAGACGCCCAGCAGCGCCGAGCTGTCCCCAGCCATCGGCTCCTCGGCAGCGGACAGCGACCCCGCGGGCAGCTGAACCGGCCGGGGTTGCGCGGCGCTGGTCAGCGCCGCGTCCACGCGCAGCAGGTCACTGGGCGCGAACACCGGCCCGGCACTGGTGACCAGGGTGAGCCGGCCCTGGCCGGCGGTCAGGGCCGGGGGCAGCGGATCACCGCTGTGCCGCAGCCCGGATACCCGGAACGAGCTCTTGCCCTGCCCAGTGGTCACCATGATCACGTCACCGGCCCTCAGCTGATCGATCGCGCCGAACGGCCCGCCGTAGGTCGTCCGCCGCCCCGCTATCACGCTGGTACCGGCCTGGCCCGGCAGCGGGGTGTCCCGCCGATGCCCCGGCCCGGACATGAGCGTTCCCGAGGACGTGCCCTCCACCACGGCCTCCCGCAGCTTGAGCTTCGGGATCTCTACGATGGCCACCGGTGATCCCGGCGCCAGCAGCGTGAGATTGTCATCGCGCGGGCCGACCGGCGCGGTCCCCTTGGCCAGCTCGCCGCGGAATTCCCCGGCCAGCCGGATCTGGTCCCGGTCATGCTGGATATTGCCCAGCACCACCACCTCGGCCAGGAACGACAGCGCGAGCACCGCCACGATGCCCAGCACGTGACCGGCCAGCCCGAAGCCGACCTCAACGCGCTGCGCGCGGCTCGCGACCGGGGGACGGGGTGACTCAGCTCGCCGCGCCGACTCGTCCACCCGGTGCCCCCCGTCCAAGACCGGAGCCCCGAGCCAGGCATCGTCCGCGATCCCGGCGGCAGGCTGTGCCTCAGGTGACAACGCTGCCCCCGCCGGGGCGGCGCGAGATCTCCCGGTTGATGAAACGGGCGAGGTCCCGGCGGGACTGCTGGGCCCGCTTGCGCTGGGTCCCCGGCGAGAGCTCCCCGGGCGGCCGGCCGCCGAACACCCTGGCCAGCGCGAACAGCACGAGCACCACCGCCAGCAGCACCGCGGCGGCGCCGAAACCCCGGGCGATGATCGTTTTCTCCGGAGAGCGGGAAAACACGAAGGTCGCCAGCGGCAGCGACACCATCGGCCCGTTGAACAGGTTGACGTTGAGGCTGGAACCGAAACCCGCAGTGATCAGCACCGGCGAGGTCTCGCCGAGCCCCCGAG
>DASTBN010000501.1:0-3533 GCA_035712045.1 Pseudonocardiaceae bacterium | reverse complement strand
CGCCCGCAGCTGGAACCCGGCGATCAGCCGCCCGTCCGGTGCCAGGTGCCGCGCGCACGCCATGACCGCCGCCTGGCGCCGCTGCGCTGCCATGTACGGGATGACGTTGCCGGCCAGCACGACCACGTCGAACCGAGCGGGCAAATCGAGCTCGCTGAGATCCGCCCGCACCCAGGTCAGCTTCGGCGCCTTGGCTAGCGCCTGGCCGATCATGTCCCGGTCGAGATCGACGCCGGCGACGGAGACCCCCCGCCGGGCCAGCTCGATGGCCACCCTGCCGGTTCCACACCCCGCGTCCAGCACGGAGCGAGGACCGTAAGAGAACACGAAGTCCGCTTCGCCGTGGGGATTCCCGCCCTCGGCGGCGATGCGCCGCCAGCGCTCGTCGTAGTCCGCCGGGCTGAGCTGGCGCCGCCACTGGTCCCAGCTCTCAGACGATGACCTGGTCACCCGATCCATCCAACCAGCTGACGAGCAGTGGCGGACCTTTCGCCCACACCTGGCGGTCCGCCTCACGCTCGGCGGCCGGTCGGTTTCACTGGCGGGTGTGAACCGGTAACTTAGCCGCTCACCGGCGAGCCGTCCGGGACCGGTGAGCGGGCGGCCACCGCAGTGAGCCATGGGGGAGCGGTGATGAGCGGGATATTCCGGGGCCGGGCGGGATGGGCGGCCCGCCTGATGCTAGTCACGCTAGCTCTCCTCGCG
The DNA here is from genome assembly GCA_035712045.1 of Pseudonocardiaceae bacterium. Lineage (GTDB taxonomy): Bacteria > Actinomycetota > Actinomycetes > Mycobacteriales > Pseudonocardiaceae. The sequence continues at coordinate 2,828 of DASTBN010000501.1, read as the reverse complement.
GCCAGCGCGCTGGCCGCACCGGTGCCGGGACGGGCCGATACCCGCTACCCCGTGCTGCTGGTTCATGGCGGAGGTGGTCGCCCCAGCGATTTCGCCATGATGCAACGCTGGCTCGCCGACGATGGCTACACGTCCTTCACCGTCGATCTCGACCCACCAGCGACCGACGTCAAGAAAGGCGCCGAGACGATCGCCGCCAGAGTCACGGACATCCAGCGATTGACCAACCCGGCGCACCCGTCGACGGTGAAGATACATCTGGTGGGGCACAGCATGGGCGGGCTCTCCGCGCGCTACTACCTCAAGGTCCTCGGCGGGTTAGGCAATGTGGCGACGTACACGGCTCTGGGCTCGCCCCAGCACGGCAGCGTCCTGGGCTGCGTCACGGTGCCCGACCAATGCCCCGGAAATCAGGTCCTGCGGGACCTCAATCATGGTGATGACACTCCCGGCTCGGTGTATTACACCTCGATCGGCAGCACCGATGAACCCGTCGAATCCAATGGCACCCTCACCCGGCTCGATGGCGGCGCGTGCCTGCCCCTGGTCAAAGGCGGACTGCACGCGTTCGAACCGCGCGACCCGGTGATCTACCGCGCGGTGCTGGACGGGCTCATCTCCCAGTGCCCGCCTGGCCGGTTCACGACGCTCAAGGATCTCCCGGACTGAGGAGCGGTGCGGTGGCCGAGATCAGATCGGGAGGCTGAGCGCAGTCACGATCTATGGGACAGGGGTTAGCCGAATCGCCGTGGTGGTTCCCTAACGCGGACATGAAGCGACCAGGCGTGCACGAGGACGCACGACGGTCAAGGGCCATCGCCCGCGCACCACCCCAGACGAGATCACCTTTGGCGCAGCAGCCGGAAGATTGGCGACATGCCGTTCTACGATAAGCGGCCACTTCTGCGGTTGGGCATGGCTGACCTGGACCCGGTTAGCTCAGGCGTTTAACGAACAGGGTGACTGAGCCCTTGTTGTTGCTGTAAAAGCTCCAGGCGTCGTTCGCGAAGGCGTAGAAGTAGCCGGGTCGTAGCACCTTCTGCTGGCACTGCTTTCCGATCACGAACGGCCGGTAGGGTCGCTGCGCGTCGTCAGAGGCCTCATCCCTCGCGGCGATCACCCCGATCAAGGCCATCCAGGGTGCCCCGGTGACGCGGGCCGCGCCGAAGAAGGCCGCCGCGTCATTGCGGCTCAGCTGGCGGAAGCGCTCCTGCGCCCAGCCGGCGAACGATCCTGCCAGCTGGAACACCTCTGAGGGATGGAATCGGCCGTCCCGGGTGCCGCCTGGGCCGACCGCGGTATCCCCATCGAGCCATTCCCCTTCGGCGTGAAACACGTACTCGCCTTCCTCCAGGTACAGCCCCGTCGCGTTCCACCGCTCGCCGGCGTACACCTCGCGCCGGGCTGTCTCACCCACCCCCAACACCTCGCTGGGCCAGTAGTCGCCGGTGGTGATCGGCGGGGCGTCCTGCCGGGCGAACGCCGACTCGTCTACGACATCGGCGCTGCGTTTTCCGTCGATCAATGGAACCGCTCGCGGCGCCGGATCAAGATACAGGAACAGGCCAGTACAGAGGTCGTGCAGCACATCTGTCGGGTCGGGCTGGACGTGCTTGAGGATCTCCTCGCGGAAGCGCAGGCCCGCGCATTCGATCGCCTCCTTGACCATCCACTGCAACGCCCTGTCGGACAGGCCCGTCTCCCGATGGCCGCCGCCCACATCGCAGTGGTCGCCAGGGAACCACACCTGCTTTATGCTGCGGCCAGTACCCGGCTCGGGGGTCTCACTGGTCCACAACGTCGGGGTGAACGGGCCCCGGCGTTCATCCAGCGCCACAGCGTGCCGGGCGTGAGTGATGATCGAACTGAGCTCGGTGTTGTGAAACTTGTGCCGATCGTCGACATCGAAGAGGTTGAGCACACCGAGGTTGTCGGGGATCCCCAGCGAGCCGACTGTGTCCCAGACTCCGACTAGCCGGATCGGGACGCTCGGGTAGGGCCTGCGCCCGCCGGATCGTCCCTCGGCCGGGCGGTACATCTGGTCATACAGCCGGTCGATCTCCGCCCAGCGTGTCGCGGGGAGCTCCGTGGCGAGTGTGGTGGCCAGCCCGCAGGTGGAGATCATCCCGGCCAGGCTGCGCACGGTGTAGGCGCCCCGGCTGAACCCGAACAGGCAGATAGCGTCACCGGGCTGGTAGTTCGTCGCTAGCCACGAGTAGCCACTTTTGATGTTGGCGTCCAAGCCGACTCCCAGCCCGCCGCCACGCAGCCGATCGATCAGGCCGGGATCGGTGCCGACACCGGGGTGGTAGTAGCGCCGCTGGTTCTCGTCCTCGACTAGGGCGTGGTACAGCCGTACCACGTTGGTCGGGGCCGGCACGCCTCCCTGTTTCTGCTCAGGGGTGTTCCAGGTGCCGTCACAGCATACGACGAGGTGACGCATGGTGATCCTCCTTGCCAGCCCACACAGCTATGTGCCCATGAGAGGAGAACCACCTGGCGCCCTGTGATACCCAGCCCGCGCGGTGCCCCCCCGATGCCGCAGCATCAAGGAGATCCAGCGAGGGATCGTGCTGGTATGTAGCTTCCTGGTTGTGGCAAGATCGGGTCGACATTCCGGAGAGCATGGCCGACCAGGGGGCCTGATGAGGGTGCGCTTGCGTCGCCAGTGTCACCAGCTGTTGCGTGAGCTGCGGCTTTCCGGGCCCTTCCCGGTGGCGGCCCTCTGCGACCGGCTCGCGACGCACCGCGGGCGTCCCCTCTATGTGCGGGCGCTGCCTGGGGTGGCGTCGTTGACCGGTCCGTGCGGTATCTGGCTGGCGACCGAG
>DASTBN010000500.1:0-2125 GCA_035712045.1 Pseudonocardiaceae bacterium | reverse complement strand
GGGGGGTTCGCCGGTGCCGTGGCGCGCCAGGTGCTGTCGAGCGCGCTGCAGGACCGGGCCCGCACCCGGTTTCCCGTGGGCATCCTCGTGGTCAACCTGTCCGGGGCGTTCGCCCCGGGCCTGCTCTACGGGATCGACATCGAGAACCGCTGGCCAGACTGGCTGCGGGCCGTAACGCATACCGGTCTCATCGGCGCATACACAACGTATTCGACGTGGGCGGTGGACTGCCTGGCGCTGACCCGCGGCGGGCAGGCAGGTCGGCCGTGGTCAACCTGGCGGGATCGCTGGCCGGCGGCGTGCTGCTGGCTTGGAGCGGCGCGAGGATCGGCGCGGCCCTATGAGCGGCGGCTCCGTGATGGGTACGCTGCGGCGAGGCGCCCAGGTGATTGCGCCAGGATGCGGCGGTAACGAGGCGGGAGACAGCGCATCACGAACTGGCAAAATTTTTCTGATTCCCCCCGCTGACCTGGTACAAGTTAAATATGGCCACTGCGGGCTCGCCAATCATTTTGGCCGCCTACATCTGCGGTCCATGCGACATCCGGGGAAGAGATCGCGAGGTGTCGCCTGGGCTGGTGCTGTGCTGGAACTGTGGCTGCCCAGCGGTGATCACCGCGCGGGTTGCAGGCTAAGCACCACCGGCCGAGCCGCCAAGACCAGGCATGCCGGGGCGCACGGGGGACGTGGCCCGGTTGCGTGTGCCTCCGTGGCGGGACTGACCGGATGTGACGAGCGGTCACTGGCCCAGCTCGTGGTGATCCGCCTGTCCCGTGACGCGCAGGCCGTAGCGGTACGTCAGCTTGCCGCCCAGCCACATGGCGGCGATGACGAACGCCACGGCGATCGCGCTCAAGGCGAGCTGGCCCCACCTGGTCTTGTCCAGCTCCACATGATCGCCGGCCCGCCAGGCATAGCCGATCGCGAACAACACGAACGCCGCGCCGTTGAACATCAGGTGGGAACGCGCGGTGGCGAATGCGGGTGTCCGCCGCGCGATCCTCCGCAGGTCCAGGAGGCCGAACACCGCGGCCAGCAGCGCGGTGATCAAGCCGGTGCCGATGAGCCAGAAGGCGCCGTCGACGAGATACGGCAGGCCGTCCGTCCGGGTCCGGGTGAGGATGTCGAAGATCAACGATGAGACGAACGCCCCGATCGGCAGCGGGACCAGCAGGGGGTGGAAGGGATGGCCTTCGGGGCCGGCCAGCCAGGAACGGCTCACATGGCACCGATACCCCGCCAGCGGGCTCCTGACCGGAGCGCGGCGGTGCCGCGCATGCCCGGGTTGCCGGGCACGAACCTGCCGCCGGCCCCGTGGTGTGCCCCGTCCCGGTGGGCCGGAAACGAAATACTGGGATCATGAACCGGCGCGCTACCGCCCAGGGGGCTCTTGCGGTGGGTGCTCTCGGGGTCGTCTTCGGGGACATCGGAACGAGCCCGCTGTACACCGTCCAGACGGTCTTTAACCCGGGCGATCCCCACCCGGTCGCGGTGTCCGAGGAGAGCATCTTCGGGGTCGTCTCGCTGATCTTCTGGTCGGTGACGCTCATCGTCACGGTCACGTACGTCTCGCTGGTGATGCGCGCCGACAACGACGGTGAGGGCGGGATCATGGCGCTGATCACCTTGATCCGCCGACGCGGGGTTCCCAGCGGGCGCCGGACGGCGATGATGCTCGCGGTGCTCGGGGTCTTCGGCGCCTCGCTGTTCTTCGGCGACAGCGTGATCACGCCAGCGATCTCGGTGCTATCGGCGGTCGAGGGCGTGAAGGTCGCTGCGCCGTCGGTGGCCGGCCTGATCGTCCCGATCACGGCCGTGATCATCGTCGGCCTGTTCCTTGTTCAGCGGTTCGGCACCGGCGCCGTGGGGCGCCTGTTCGGGCCGGTCATGGGCGTCTGGTTCGCCGCGATCGGCGCGATCGGCGTGCACGGTATCGTCGCCCACCCCGAGATCCTCAAGGCGCTGTCGCCCACCTACGCCCTTGGTTTCCTGATCGGCCATTTCCCGACCGCGATCTTCTCGCTCACCGCCGTCGTTCTCGCCGTCACCGGAGCCGAGGCGCTGTACGCGGACATGGGGCACTTCGGCCGCGCACCGATCACCCGCGTGTGGCTCTTCCTGGTTT
>DASTBN010000499.1:0-2241 GCA_035712045.1 Pseudonocardiaceae bacterium | reverse complement strand
ACGTTCCGGCTCCTCGCCGACGCGGAGGCGCTGGCCCACGGCATCGCACCCGAGCGGGTACATTTCCATGAGGTGGGTGCGGCTGACGCACTCGCCGACGTGGTCGGCACCGCAGTCGCCGCCGAGCGACTCGGCCTGCTCGCAGCCGGCGCGCTGGTGCGCTGTTCCGCACTGGCCGCCGGTAGCGGGACCGCGCGCGGAGGGCACGGCACGATACCGGTCCCGGCACCAGCGGTCCTGCGGATCGCGGCCGCCCGGGGCCTGTCCCTGACCGGCGGGGAGCTGGCGGGCGAGCGCACCACACCCACCGGGGCGGCGCTGGTCGCGACCCTGGCCGAGCCCGGCCCGCTGCCGACAATGACGATCGAGAGGGTCGGCACCGGCGCGGGCGCGCGCGAGGACCCCGAGCGGCCCAACATCACCCGGCTACTCGTCGGCCGACGCGCCGGGCCGGCGGCGGTGCGCGGCCCGGCGCAGCCGGTCACGCTCGTGGAGACCACGGTCGATGATCTCTCGCCGGAGCTGTGGCCGGAGGTGCTCCGAGCGGTACGGGAGGCCGGCGCGTGGGATTGCTGGACCACCGCGACCATCGGCCGACACGGCAGGCCCGGGCAGGTGCTCACCGCGCTGTGCACCGAGCAGACCCGCCCCGCAGTCGTGGACGCGCTGTTCGAGCACAGCACCACTCTGGGGGTGCGGTGGACGCAATGGCAGCGTGCCACACTCCCGCGTACCACCGTGCGGGTCCCGGTGGGCCCGCCCGAGGCGCAACAGGAGATCACCATCAAGGTCGCGACCGGACCACGAGGACACCCTACGGCCAAACCGGAAATCGCCGACGCGCAGCGAGTCGCGCGGGCACTGGGCTGGTCAGTACACCGAGTGTGCGAGGCAGCACGGGCGGCCTACGCTCGGCCGCATGACTGAGCTCGCCGGGTCGCACGTGCTGCTGACCGGCGCAACCGGGTTCCTGGGGCAGGCGGTCCTGGAGCGGCTGCTGGCCAGCTACCCGGACACCCGGGTATCAGTGCTGATCCGGCCCCGTGGCGAGCGCGGCGCGGCGGAGCGGCTGCGCGCGCTGCTCCGCAAGAACGTGTTCCGCGCCCTCAGTGAGCGCCTCGGCGCCGAGGAACTGGCGCGGGTGGTTCGTGACCGGGTCACGGTGATCGAGGGCGACCTCGACGTGGTCACCCTGCCCGGTGATCTGGACGTGGTGATCCACGGCGCCTCGACGGTCTCCTTCGACCCCCCAGTCGACGACGCGTTCCGCACCAATGTGGCGGGTGTGGCCAGGCTCTATGAGCGCCTGTGTGAGGCACGGACCAGCGCACCGCACGTAGTGCACATCTCCACCGCCTACGTCGCGGGCACCCGCAAGGGTGTCGTCACCGAAGCGCCGCTGGACCACCAGGTGGACTGGCGCCTCGAGCTGGACATGGCCCTGGCGGCCCGGGGCGACGTGGAGCGGGACTCCCGGCGGCCGGAGGTCCTGCGCCGTGCCCTGGCCAAAGCGGGTGAGGCGCACGCCAAGGCCGGCCCGCAGTCCACCGCAGCTGACGCCGAGCGGCTGCGCACCGAGTGGGTCACCCGCCGACTGGTGGATTACGGCCGCGCCCGGGCGCGCACCCTCGGCTGGCCGGATGTCTACACCCTCACCAAGGCACTGGGCGAGCGGGTCGCCGAGCAGCTGTGGGCGCAGCGGGGCAGGCCGTTATCGGTGATCCGTCCCGCAATCGTGGAAAGCGCGCTGCGTCACCCCTATCCGGGCTGGATCGATGGCTTCAAGATGGCTGACCCGCTGATCATCGCGTTCGGCCGCGGTGTACTCCGGGAATTCCCCGGGCTGCCCGACTCCGTGCTCGACGTGATCCCGGTCGATCTGGTGATCAACGCCATCCTCGCGGCCGCCGCCAGGCCACCCGCCGCCGGTCCCGCGTACCTGCATGTCAGCTCCGGTGCCCGCAACCCCCTGACATTCCAGAACATGTACGTGCTGTGCCGGGAGTATTTCGACAACCACCCCATGCCCGATGGTGATCGCGGCCATGTGGCACCGCCCACCTGGCGGTTTCCCGGTAGCCAGCAGGTCGAGCTGACCTTGCGCGCCGGGGAACGGGCCGCTGGCCTGGCGGAGAAGCTGCTGCTGGCGCTGCCGCCCTCGACACGCTCCCAGGGCTGGCTGACCAGCCTGGACCGGGCGCAGCAGGACTTGACGCTGCTGCGGGACTACGCCGATCTCTA
>DASTBN010000498.1:0-10265 GCA_035712045.1 Pseudonocardiaceae bacterium | reverse complement strand
CACCTACGCTGCGGTCGCCCTCAACCTAATCCGGCTCAGCGCATGGTGGAACGGCCACCCACTCGACCGGACCCGCACCAGCCACCTCGCCTGCCTCCAACTCAAACAGGCCTCATGAAGCGCGAATAAACCACCAGGGTCGCTGGGTGTGGGGAGCTGGATGGTCATCGGGCGCTGCTCGGCGCGGGGAACGCGCAAACCCGGGGGTGCCGGATACTCGGTGACAGGGGCATCGGGGTGCATGGGGTGGACCAGCCCTGGCAAGGCCCGCAGCGCGTGCTGCGGCGGGCCCTCGTAGGCCCAGACCACGGCCTCCGGCGCGAAGACGTCCGCCGCGCGCCGCCTCGGCGCCCTGGCTGTGATGACCCGATCGAAGTTCCTGATGGTGAGCAGGTCGATATCGTGGTCCCACTCGTAGCGGGCGACCAGCGCATTCGGCGCCGCCTTGGGGCCGCAGCAATAGAGCGTGAACCCATCAGCGGCCACCGCAACGAGCAGCTCTGTCACCACAGGTGACAGACCTACCCGCCCCATGCGGTCAAAGACTGCTGGATGTTGCCTTATCATGCGCTGTTTGGTAGCTGCTGGGCCTGCGCGCAACTAACCCATGGAACAAAGATCGCCACTCGGACTCCTGTCATCTCTGGCCGCCGAAGCGGCGGTATTACGAGGGAGCGTAGCCAGATGAGACCCGAATGGCGAGAATTATTCTTCAATATTCTAAGTTCGCTTCGGTGATTCTCCTGGTGAGGATCTACCGGTCGTCGTGGTGGACCTCCCGGTCAAGCTCGTCGATCACTGCTGTGATGATTGCGCGGGCAGGTCGGCCGTAGCTGGAGGCGGCTGCGAGCTGTTCGAAGATCTTACTATACAACGCGATTTCTGGGGTCTGTGTAAGATTGAGTTCTGCGGAGAAGGTTTCCACTAGTACTCGCGCGTTGTCGCGCAGCCAAAATCCGTGCCACGGGCCTATCGCGTATTGAGTCTTAGAGCTGATGATGCCGAGTCGGACGTTGGGCAATGTTGATAGCGAGATTAGGCGATCAAGTTGAGCGAGCATGGCTGCGGGTGCGCACAGTCGCAACTGTAGCGCAGCTTCTGTGATGACGAAATGGAATCGTTTGTCTGACTGGTACAGTAACTCCTGGCGATTCATCCGGGCCTGCACGGCTTCGTTGATGTCGTTACACGTGCCGAAGAGGACGGCTCCTTGCGCTAGCCGTGTTCTGGCGTACTCGGGGGTTTGGAGCATTCCGGGAATGACTGTGGCCTCGAAAACGCGGAACAGCCTGGTCTTGGCGTCCAGCTCGGCGATTTCGGTCTGGTGCGGTCGTAGCCCCGGGCGCAGGACGCGCTGCCACTCGGCGTGCTGTGCTTCCAGCGTGTGCAGTGCGGTGAGAAGCTCGTCGGTCTGAGCCTCGCTGCCGCTAGTGGCTCGAACCCAAGACCGTATGTCATCATCGGTCGGCGTCTGCCGGGCGGTTTCCAGCTTGGATATTTTTGATTGCGGCCACGAAAGCGACTCCGCGAGCCGCGTGCCGGTCAAGCCTGCTTGTTGGCGCAACTCACGGAGTCGCTTACCGAGCGCGGTGCGCGCGTCATAGACGCTCGGGGCGCCTGAACTGTTCCTCGGTGGCAAACCTGTCCCGTCTTATAGCGTGATGCCAAGCGGCGTCTCGCCAATAGTTATGCCGCACGACCACGGATGGGTCCTCGACAATTTCACCGCCGATAAAACGATCGGCCGCGTCGAAGCGCATCCGCAGCAGCCCACGTGAGTCGAACAGCCAGTAATCATGATCCGGCAGACCGATTTCCAGTGCCCGCTCGCGAGTGAGGTAGCGAATATCTTCACCTGCGGCGATGTTGTGCTGTGAAATAACATAACTCCAGCGATTGTAGTCGCTTAGTGGCAGGCTCACCACTCGCACGCGCGAAAAGCGTCGACCCCCCTTTGTCGCATCCCGGATCATGGATAGCCACTCCTGCATCCAGGATAATTCATACGGTTCTCCGGTCAAGAATCTCTCGAAAGACTCCCGTTCGTACGATGGAGCATATGTGACTCTGACTTCGAGTCGGAACGCCGTGTACTCGAACGCGCGAAAAAACCGCCCAAACTCGGCGCCCGGTTGAATAAGCTGGCTCAGTTCCCCTCCTCCGCATACCGGCGAGCATAGAATTTTAACACCTCTTCGGGAATCTCTATCAACGCCTCGTGATCGGGAACCGGGCCAACATCGGCGAGCACCTGCGGGTCGGTTACCTTCCACCCCTGCGCTATGTACGTCGTGCGGTCTGTGCGGTCCGTAGCGAATAACGCAGGCGAATCACCCAGATTGGACGAAGGGTCCTTACCGAGGAAGCGAGCGCGCATGATGTCTCCCGTCGAATATTCGAGAAGTATTCTCACGTATGGTGACGTACCTGGCCCGGTTCGTCAACTGGCCTTCCCGTGAACACGTACGCGCCGTATGACGACCTGCGCACCCCGCGACTAGCGGAGATCATGGTGCCGTGACCGATCTTGCGGCTGGACCGGATGTTCCCTCGGTGGATGCCGTGCAGTCCGTCGGGGACCAGCTGTACTGGATCGAGGGCAGGGCGAGCGGCGACGTCCTGGTTCGCTCTCATGGGTCAGGTGGCGTGGAGGATGTCCTGCCGCCTGGTGTGGCGGTGGCGTCGTACGTTCATGAGTATGGCGGCGGCGCCTACCTGGCCACTGAACGCGGCCTGTGGTTCGTCCGTGCCGATGACCAGCGAATCTGGCGGGTCAGCGAGGCTGGGTTGCGCCCGATCACCACCGCGCCCCGGTATGGCGAGCACCGCTACGCGGATCTCCGCCTGAGCGCGGCGGGGCTTCTTGTCGCCGTCCGGGAACGCCATGACGGCACGGGGGTGACCAACGAGCTGGTGATGCTGCCCGCCGATGGCTCGGCTGCGCCGTGGCCGGTGGCACAGGGCTGGGACTTCTACTCCTTCCCCCGGCCCAGCCCGGACGGGACCGCGCTGGCGTGGACGACCTGGCGGCATCCGCTGATGCCCTGGGATGGAACGTGGCTGTGGGTGGCCGAAATCCGCAAGGACGGCACGCTCGGCGCCGCCCGGCATATCGCTGGCGGACCGGAGGAATCCGTGTTCCAGCCGGAATGGAGTCCTCAGGGGGTGTTGCATTTCGTGTCCGATCGCGGCGGGTGGTGGGATTTATATGCCTGCTCACCGGAGGGAGATATTGCCTCGATCATCCATGCGGAGTCGGCGGATGTGGGAACAGCGCAATGGGAGTTCGGGTACTCCACCTACGCTCTTCTGGATAATGGCCGGATCGCCGTCCTCGCGCATCATGGCGGCACCACCCGGCTGTGCGTCTGGGATCGTCGTCGACCTGGGGTACGCGCCGTTGGGTTGCCCTTTACCTCGATCAAGCCGTACCTGGCGGCCCGCGCCGGGGACATCACCATGATCGCCTCAGCGCCGGATCGGATGCCCGCCGTCGTCGTGGCCGATGCCGACACTGGTGAGTTCGCTCAGGTGAGTGTGTCGGCGGGTGTCACGCCCGGCTGGCGGGTGCCGGATCCCGAGGTCCTCAAGATCCCCGCGCGAGATGGGGGCCAGGTGCATGCCACGTTGCACCGTCCCCGGCCAGGCTCCGCGTCGGCGCCGGTGGTGGTCCGAGCACACCCAGGGCCGACCTCGAACGCCCCGTTGCGGCTCGACCCGTGGGTGCGGTTCTTCCTCAGCCACGGGTTCGCGGTGCTCGACGTGGACTACCGGGGCAGCACGGGTTACGGCCGCGCCTACCGCATCGCGCTGCGCGGCCACTGGGGTGTGCTGGATGTCTCCGACTGCGTCGATGCCGTCGGGGCGCTCCCAGCGGATGGATCCCTCGATCTGTACCGCGTGGTCATCAGCGGCGCGAGCGCGGGGGGCTACACCGCGTTGCGGGCCGCGACGACCACCACGATGTTCCGGGCGGCCACTGTCCGCTCCGCCATCGTTGACCCCGCCGCGTGGCGTGGCTGCGCGCCGAAGTTCCAGTCGCATCACGCCGACCTCCTCCTGGGCCCCGCTGACATATGGCCAGAACGGTCCCTGCTCCGCCCCGACGTCATCGCTCACTGCCCGATCCTCGCTTTCCACGGTGAACGGGACACCATCACACCCCTGCGCCACGTCCGCCAGCTCGCCGCGACACTCGGAGAACGGGCCTCGCTCGTGGTCTACCCGGACGAAGCCCACGGCCTGAGTCACCCCACCAATGTTCAACACGCCACCCACGCCGAACTAGCCCACTACCGCTCAGCCCTCGCCAGCTGAACGCGGGTGAACGTGGGGAAGCAGACAGTGGACGTTTTGTTATCTCTTGTTATCTCGTTGGCGGGACGCGGCGAATTGATCTAGATCCAGTCGCGGCGGCGGAACAGGACGTAGAGGCCGACCGAGAGCACGACGATGATGATCGTGGAGGCGTAGAAGCCGGACGCCTGGTTGAAGCCGGGGTAGGGGATGTTCTGGCCGTAGAAGCCGGTGATGGCGGTCGGCACCGCGATGATGGCGGCCCAGCTGGTGACCTGCTTGGTGATCACGTTGAGGCGGTTGCCCTGGATGGTCAGGTTCGTCTCCAGGATGGTGGCCACCAGATCGCGCAGGCTCTCAGTCCACTCGGTGGCTCGCAGCACGTGGTCGTACACGTCCTGGTAATAGGGCACCATCGCGTCATCCACGGTGTGCAGGTCCCGGCGCATCAGGGTGTTCACTACCTCCCGCATCGGCAGCACCACCCGGCGTAGCCGGACCAGGCTCTTGCGCAGCTCAAACGAGCGCCGCTGCACGGCCAGCTCGGGGCGCTTGTCGTCGAAGAGCAGGTCCTCCAGCGTTTCGATCTCGTCATCGAGGGTCTGCACGGCACTGAAATGACCGTCGACGACGAAGTCGAGCAGGCCGTGCAGCAGGAACGACACCCCGTGCTTGGCCAGATCGGGTGAGGCGTCCCAGCGGGCCACCACGCCGTCGATGTCGAAGTTCTCCGATTTGCGCACGGTGACCAGCGCGTTGTGCGTGACGAACACCGCCACCTCGAGGGTTTCCAGCTCCCCGGTCGTCGTATCCAGCGCCACCGAGTAGGCGGTGACGAACAGGTGGCTGTCGTAGCGGTCGAGTTTGGGCCGCTGGCGTTCCTGCACGGCGTCCTCGACCGCGAGCCGGTGCAGCTCGAGCTCCTCGCTGATGGTGGCCAGGTCCTGCTCGTCGGGCTCGCACATGTCCAGCCACACCGTGACGCCCGGCTGCGTGAGGTAGTCGGAGATGTCCTGCACCGGGAAGTTCTCAGCTTCGAGAACCCCGCTACGGTAACGCCGCGTCCGTGTCATACGACCAGGCTAGAAGCCGGTTGAATGCTGCTGGTGAGAGGAGAGCCGTGAGTGGGCTGAGCTATCTCGAGGCGATCGTCGTGGGTGCCTTTCAGGGCATCACCGAGCTGTTCCCGGTCTCCAGCCTCGGGCACTCCGTGCTGGTGCCGGCGTTGGTGGGTGGCCGCTGGGCCCAGGACCTGGACGTGTCCGCCCCGGAGTCGCCGTACCTGGCGTTCATCGTGGGCTTGCACGTGGCCACCGCCGCCGCGTTGCTGATCTTCTTCTGGCGTGACTGGCTGCGGATCATCGCCGGATTCGCCAGCTCGGTGCGACACCGGCGGATCAGCACCTCGGGCGAGCGGCTCGCCTGGCTGCTCATCGCCGGGACCATCCCCGTCGGCATCGCCGGCTTGCTGCTGGAACACCTGTTCCGGACCACCCTGAGTCGGCCGATCCCGACGGCGGCGTTCCTCATCGCCAATGGCGTGGTGCTCTACCTGGGCGAGCGGCTCCGGCAACGGGCCGGGGTCCCGGAGACAGTACTCAGTGGTATCGACGGCCCGGGTTCGGCCCGAGACGCCGACGCTGCGGCTGATACCCGGCTCGCGCGGATGTCGCTGGGCCGCGGGACCCTCATCGGCGCCGCGCAGGTCCTCGCACTGCTCCCCGGAATCAGCCGCTCCGGCATCACGATGGTCGCGGGCCTGCTGCGCGGGCTGTCCCACGAGGATGCCGCCCGGTTCTCGTTCCTGCTGGCCACTCCAGTCATCCTGGCCGCCGGGGTGCTGAAGATCCCGGATCTGCTCGGCCCGCTCGGCGCTGGCCACCAGGGCCCGATCCTGGTCGGCAGCATCGCCTCGTTCGTCAGCGCCTACCTGGCCGTCCGCTTCCTCACCCGCTACTTCGAAACCCGCACCCTCACCCCGTTCGCCATCTACTGCGTCCTTTTCGGAACGGCCAGTCTCATCTGGCTCGTCGCGCGCTGACCGCGACGCGGGTTAGCGCGAGCGTGCCCGGCCCCGGAGGTAGGTGGCGCGCAGGGCGGCTTGGTCGGGGAGGTCTAGGGGAGACAGGGTATGGCCGGTGGCTTGATGGAGGATGTGGTCGGCTAGGGCAGGGTTGCGGGCCAGGACGGGTCCGTGCAGGTAGGTGCCGATGATGTGGTCGGTGAGCACACCCTCGCCACCGCTGGTGCCGTTGCCGGTGCCAGTGATCACCCGCCCGAGCGCGATGGTGCCGGGGCCCAGGGTGGTGAGGCCGCGGTGGTTCTCGAAACCGGTCAGGCAGCCCACGCCGGGGACGGCGCAGGTGGAGATCACCTCACCGACGGAGCGCTTCCGGCCGGGCGCGGTGGTGATATCCAGTAACTCCAGGCCGGGATAGTGTTTGCCGTTGCTGTCGGTCATTGACATGCCCAGGATCTGCAGCCCGGCGCACACCGCTAGCGTCATCGCGCGGCTCGCCATGGCCTGGCGCAGCCCGGGCTGGCGGCGCAGCCACTCGGCAGCGAAGAGCTGGGCGTTGTCCTCCCCGCCACCCAGCAGGTACACCGCGCAGCTGGTGGGCGGGACGTCCCGGGCGCTGATCGTGTGGATCTCGGCCGGAATGCCCCGCCAGCGCAGTCGCTGCGCCAGGACCGTGGCGTTGCCGACGTCGGAGTAGGTCCCCAGGACATCAGGCAGCAGCAGGCCGATGCCGACGGCCGAGTCCGCGCTCACCGGGCGGCCTCCCGGCTCAGCTGGCGGCGGAACTGGTGGAAGGCGGTGTAGTTCGCCACCACGTCGATGCGCCCAGCGGGCAGCGCGGCCAGCGCGGCCAGCGGGTCGGCCACGGTCTGGTGGTCCACACCGGCGTAGCTCAGCCGCACACCGAGGTCAGCGGCGCGTTCCCCGCTGGCGACCACGGGGCGCCCCGCGAACCGCTCGAAGGGGACATCCCACAGCCAGGAGGTGTCCCGCCCGTCGGCCTCCCGGGCGTTGATGATTACCAGGAGTGGCCGTGGCTCGGTCACCATCGTGGCCATCCCGGCCCAGCCCCCGGGGTTCTTGGCCAGCAGCAGCCGCAAATCCTGCGCGCCGCGGCGGACGACGGCGTACCGGCCGGCCACTACGTCGACCTCACGCAGCGCGGCCGCCGCCCGATCAGCCGGGATGCCCAGAGCGCGGGCCGCAGCCAGCGCCATCGTGGCGTTGCTCAGATTGACCTGGCCGGGCAGCTGGATGTCCAGGGGCAGCACCTCATCGGCCGTGCGGGCCTTGCCGTCCTCGATCCACCACTGCGGGGCGGGGCGGGCCAGCCCGCAGGCGCAGTCCCAGCTGGTGTCGGTGAAGGTGAGGATGGCGCCGCAACGGGGACAGCTGGCCGCGTCACCCAGCCAGCTGGCTCCTGCGGCGACCCACACGGTGCGGGCGGCGTGCGCGGCCGCGGAGACCACCATCGGATCATCGGCGTTGGCCACCACCACTGTGGCCGGGTGCTGGGCCAGTGCGCCGCCAAGAGATGAGGCGATCGCGCGGACCTCGGTGGCGCGGTCCAGCTGGTCCCGGGTGAGGTTGAGCAGGACCACCACCGCCGGGTCGACGGCCTTAGCGACCGCGGCCAGGTGCAGCTCGTCGACTTCGATCACCGCGTAGTCCGCGTCTGGTGCCTCGGCCAGCGCGGCGACCGCCCCGTCGGCCATGTTCGAGCCGCCGGCGTTGTGCGCGACCCGGCCGGCGGTGCGCAACGCGGCCGCCACCAGGTGGCTGGTCGTGGTCTTGCCGTTGGTGCCGGACACCAGCACCACCGGCCGCCCGGCCGCCAGCCGCCGCAAGGCGCCGTGGTCGAGCGCCAGCGTCACCCGGCCGCCAATGATCGACCCAGCGCCCAGTCCCAGCCGCCGGGACAGTCCCGCTGTCGCCAGCCCGGCATGCACCGCAGCGCGTGTCCACCATCCCACGCGGCGCCGCCCGGGGGGCGACACCGCCGCCGGGCTCACCCCGGGTATCCGCAAGGTCATCGCGTGTCAGCTTACTCACCGTCCAGCCCGGCGATGCCGGGGACACACGCAGGTCAGGACTCGTTACCCAGGCGTGTCCTTCGTGTTCACCGGTTCCAGAGCCGATGGGAGGCGAGCGCCGCGCCGTCGACGAGGGCCGCCATTTTCGCCCAGCCCAGCTGCGGGTGAATCCGGCAGCCGAAGCCGCAGTCGGCGCTGGCGATGACGTTCTCCCTGCCGACCCGGTCAGCGAAACGGATGATCCGCTCGGCGACCAGTTCGGGATGCTCGATCAAGTTGGTGGCGTGGGTGACGACACCGGGGATGAGGATCTTGCCCTCGGGGAGCGTGACGTCCTCCCACAGATGGTATTCGTGCTCGTGGCGGGAATTGGCCGCTTCGATGGAGTAGCCGCCCGCGTTGACCCGCAGCACGAGGTCGATGATGTCGGCGAGCCCGCTGTCGTGGGCGTGCGGGCCATGCCAGCTGCCCCAGCAGATGTGGTAGCGGATCCGGTCCCCGGGCAGCCCGTCCAGCGCGTGGTTGAGCACCTCGATCCAGCTGGCCGCGCGCCGCCGGTAGGAGTCCAGGTCCAATTCCGGGGACCGATCCCAGAGCGCGGGCAGCCACGCGTCATCGACCTGCAGCAGGAACCCGGCGTCGATGATGGCGTGGTACTCGGCCTTCATGGCATCGGCCAGTGCCCGCAGGAATTCGTCGTCGCTGGGGTAATACTCGTTGATCACTCCGACGGTGATGCTCGCCGGGGCGACCACCGGCATGAACGCCTCGGTGCCGTCCTGGCCGGAAAGCGCTTCGGTCAGGTTGGCGATGTCGCGCCGGACCGCGCCGTCCCGGTAACGGAGGGGACCGGTGCACACGGGCTGCGTCGCGAACGCTTCCCGCCAGTAGCTGTCCTCCATGAACCCGAACGTGGTGGCATGGGCATCGGCCCACTGATAGAACTCGGCGAACTCCGCACGGTCGCGGCCCTTGAGAACGAAGTCGCCGCCCCATTCGCGCCGTTCGATGCCCTCCAAGCGCTCGGTGACGTACCACGACCAGATCGACTTGCCGAACTCGCCGTCGCCCAGGACATCGATGCCGGTCTCACGCTGCTGGCGCACGACCTGCGCCACGGCGAGGCGCAGTTGTTCCTGGACCTCCGGGGCGTCCTGGCCCTTCTTGACCATCAGCTGGGACAGTTCAGCGGGCCGCTGCAGCGTCCCGACGTGGGTGGTCAGAATCCGGTCGACGCTGCGTCGCACCCTCTCGAGCCTAGGCTAGCGCCGCGGCGATCTGCCTCAGCTTTTCCCGCGACGCGCCGGGGCGGCGGGCGCGGCCGCAGGTGCTGGCGGGGGTGAGCGCCGCTCACCACTCGCCAGCAGCCACACCCCGGCCAGCGTCAGGACCAGCCCCGTCAGCTGGATGGCCGCGTTCAGGCCCTGCGCGAAGGACTCGTCGAAGACGATCGTGCCGATGCTGACGCCGAGCATCGGGTCGATCACCATCATCATCGCGAGCGGGCCGCCAAGCGGACCGGCCTGAAAGGCGGCCTGGCTCAGCAGGACACCCAGGAACCCGGTGCTCAGCGCGGTCCAGAACTCCCAGCTGCTGAACAGCGCCGGAAGCCCGTGCATGCTGATGATCTCGCCCCAGGTCTTGACGAGTGCGGCGGACAGCGAGAACATCGAGCCGGCCGCCGCGCCCAGCCCCAGCGGGCGGGCCCGGCCCCGCGCGGTGAACGCGATGATCAGTGCGGTGAGGGCCACAACGATGATCAGCGCCAGGCCGGGTAACCACTCGGTGATGTCCTGCGGGTCGCGGGATTCCACCGGCGGCTGGACCACGAGAAACACGGCCAGGCCTGACACGGTCAGGGCCGCGCACAGCAGCTCGCGGCGCCCCACCGGGTGCCCGAGCATCGCCTGCAGAGG
>DASTBN010000497.1:0-6630 GCA_035712045.1 Pseudonocardiaceae bacterium | reverse complement strand
GACTCGCTGGGTGCGGCAGATGTGCTGGATCAGCGCGCTGATACCGGCTTGGCTGGGCACGTCCAGGCTATCCAGGGGCTCGTCGAGGAGCAGCAGTTCCGGGCGGCGGATCAGGGCCTGGGCGATGAGCAGCCTCTGCTGTTCACCGCCCGAGCACTGGCCGATCGGGCGCCGCGCGTACGCCGTAGCGCCGACCAGGTCGATCACTTCGGCGAGGCGGGCCCGGGCTTCCCGGTATGCCGCGGGCCGGAACAGCCGGTCCAGCAGCGGGATCGGGATGCCCCACCGGTCCCCGTCCAGGCCGAGGCGGACGATGTCGACACCACGCACCCGGGTCTGCGCGTCGAACGCGCGTCGTTGCGGCAGGTAACCGATCCTCTTGTTGCCTCGTCCGGCTGGGGCGCCGAGGACTCTCACCTCACCCTGGGCGGGTGCCAGCAGGCCGAGGATCATCTTCAGCAGCGTCGATTTCCCAGCCCCGTTGGGGCCGAGCACGGCGACGAACTCGCCCGCGTGAACGGTGAGGTCGACCTGGGACCAGACGGTGCGCCCGCCGACCCGGGCCTGCGCGCCGGTCAGCGCCACCGCGGCCGGCTCGCCCGCCCGGGACGTCCCGGCCGACGCTGGGGATCCGGGATGGATCAGCGGGGGGGTCTCGGCGTTCATGTGCCACTCGCCTGGCGCAGCGCGGCCTGCAAGCTCATCAGCTGGCCGACCTGCCAGTCCTGGAAGGTCGCGGTGGCTGGGGAGAGGGTTTCGGTGATCTCGGTGACCGGGATGCCCCGCTTCTTGCACTCCTCGACCTGGGCGGCGATGTCCGGGGTGCTGTTCTGGCTGTTGACCACGTACACCTTGATCGCTTTGGTGGCGATCTGCTGGTCGATGACCGCCTTATCCGCCGCCGATACCTCGGCGCCCTCGCTGATCGCGGTGAGGAAGCCAGGTGGGGTGATCACATTCAGTCCCAGCGCCTCGGCGAGCGGCGAGAAGATCGACTCACTCGCCCCCACCGGGGTACCGGCGTAGCGGGCCTTGATGTCGTCGATCAACTGGGTGTACCGCGCCAGCCCCTGGGTGAGGAACCGCTGTTTCTGGGTGTCGAAATACGACGCGTCAGCGGGATCAGCCGCCTGGAGATCCGAGGTCAGCTCATCGGCCACCCGCCGCACATCCGCGGGCGCGTACCAGCGGTGCGGGTTCCCGCCGGCGGGCACACCGACGAGCTCACCCACGTTGAGCACCCGCCGGCCGGAGAGCGGGTTGGCGGCCAGCAGCTTGTCAGCCCACGGGTCGTAGCCGACCCCATTGCTGACCACGAGCGCAGCCCCGGCGATCGTGCGCGCGTCCGCAGGGGTGGGCTCGTAGTCATGCGGGTCGGTATCCGGGTTGTTGATGATCGACGTCTCGTGCACGCGGGTGCCGCCGAGCTGAGCGGCGATGCTTCCCCATGCGTTCGTGGTGGCCACCACGCTGAGCACGCCGCCGCCCGCCGCCCCATCACCTGGGGCGGGCCCCGGCGCCGACGTGGTGGCGCAGCCGCCCACCAGCACCGCCGCTACGACCGCCACGATGACCCGTACACCACGTCCCCGCGGCAGCGAACGGGTCAGTCCCGCACAGCGGATCACAAGGTCCAGGTTCCGCACGGAACCCTCGCAATCCCCCCCTCCGTTGTTGATAACGGAAGTCATTACCAACTGTACGGGGGCACACCATCGCTCGCCACAAGGCACGGAGCGCGAGCGCTCGGCCGACGAGGAGTAGCCGACCCGTGATAAGGCACTACGTGGTTACCTTGACAGCGTGGGAGACCACATCAGCCAGCCGAGCGCTCACGCGGTAGCTCTGGCGTTGCATGGTTTCGCCGCTGCCCCGGCTGAGCACGGCGCCCACGAGCTCTTCGACGACGCCGAGCTCCCCATAGTCGGCGAGCACTGGTTTCAGATGATCGATCAGGGCGCGGACCACGACCGCAGCTGGCGCCGGGCGGCCACCCGGAGCGAGCAGGTCGCCGCCGAGTCCCGATCGCCCAGCTCGCCAGCCCGCGAGCCGGAGCACCTCGGTCCGGACCGGCACCGGTGGCACGCCGGCGCACCACGACCGCGCCGCGGTCTCGACCAGCGCCCTGGCCAGCGCCGCCAGCAGCACCGCATCCTCGGCGAGCAGGCAGACATCAGCGACGCGTACCTCGACAGTCGGATGTTCACTGGACAGCCGGGCATCGAAGTACACCATCCCCAGATCGAGCAGTGTCTCCGACTCGACCATGGCGCGGGTGGTGGCCTGGTATACCTGAGCTGAGCCGAAAAGCTCGGTGGGCCCGGCGGAGGGCCAGCGGCCCCATACCTGCGAGCGGTAGCTGGCATAGTTGCTGTCCTGGCCTTGCCAGAACGGCGAGTTCGCGCTGAGCGCGAGCAGGCATGGCAGCCACCCGCGGATGCGGTCCAGGACCGCCACGCCCTCCGACGCGGACTCGATCTCAACGTGCACGTGGCAGCCGCAGGTGAGCTGTTCCGCGGCGGTCGGGCCGAACTCAGCGAGGATCCGCTGGTGACGGCGCGCAGACGTGATCGAGGGATCTACCGGCAGCGGCGAGGTGGCCAATGCGGCGACAGCGCCGCCCTGACGCTCGGCGGCGTGAGCTGCCACCTTCCGCCAGCGGCGGAGTTCGCGGGCAAGGTCCTCCAGCGAGTCGCAGGGCCGGGTATTGATCTCGACCTGCTGATGGGTCAGCTCTGCGGTGAGCGCCCCGGATTCATCCTCGCTGGCGTCCCGCAGCACCGCCGCCGACAGTGCCCGCGCGTGGCCATTATCGGGATCCACCAGCAGCAGCTCCTCCTCCACTCCCACGGTGCGCCTGGCCGACCGAGGTGCGGGTGATGGCATGCCGACGGACTACCCGCCTAGTGACAGGCGGAAACCAGCTCTACTCCGCCAGGGCTTTTGGCGGGAGCAGGCTGCTTACGTGGCTGATGCGAAGGTCGAGCCGCGCGGAGTCTTTCCTTGGGCGGCCCGACGGGCATGGGTGAGCGTATCGCGCGCCGCATCGACGATGCCCGCCCGCGCGTACGCCTCGGCCAGCCATGACAGATATAACGCTACTTCCCTGGCGTGATCGGCGGGATAGGACGCGATGGCGTTGGTGAACAATGGTTCCGCCGCGTGAGAGTCACCCAGCTCAATTGTGCGTCGACCAGCCATCACGTCGATTTCAGCCCGGTTTAGCCAATACACCCACTCCGGCTCGGCCACTCCTGATGAGCGCTGCTCGTAGGCGTTGTCCACCGCGTCCTGGGCACGGCGCGTGGCCGCGTCATCCCGGCTTCTGGCGCTCGTCCAGGCCACCCGTTCCCACAGCAATGCGCGGACAATCGGTGAGGCATCGCCGACACCTTTCACGGCGGACCGGGCCAGCACTGCCGCGTCATGCAGATGCCCCATGTCGGCGATCTGGTAGCTCAGCGATGACAGCAGCTGCGCGGCGAGAGGCCGATCATCCGCGCATCGCGCGGCGGAGACCCCATCCAGATAGATCCGCTGGGCTTCACCGTACCGGCCCCCATCGCTGGCCAACCATCCAGCAAGCTGGGCAAGCCTCAGCGACCACAGTCAGCAGCTGTCGGCCGATCTTTTCTGTGTAGCTGTCCGATCAGACAGCGCCTTGCGCCTCCGTCAATTCCTTCACTATAGGGAAAGGATCACCTCCGCCGATGACGTCGTCGAGATGGCGCAGCTCGATGACCCGGCTTTCCAGTTTATCCGCGAACAATGCGCCGCTCATGATCCACTCTGCCATCCTTAGCTGAGTGGCATTGCCCTCTGCTATCCAAGGCTACTACCTGCGAACAGACGGGGTTCCGCCACGGTTGCAACGCGATGAACAGCGACCAGCAGGGCGTCAGGGATTGCTGTTTTGATACCAGGAGGGCTTACCGCCCCGGGAGTACGGTAGTGCGGAGGCCGGTCCTGAGGGCAGAGGCACGGGTGGCCTGCGATCATGGGGCGTCACGCTGATGGTGCTGAGAGGAGCCCGCGTGTCGGCGCAGTCTGCCCGTACGACCGTCCGCACTTCTGATGGCCTGCATCTGATGGGAACCCTGGTCCTGCCGGATGGTGCTGGTCAAGTAGCTGTCCTGGTGCATGGTGGAGGCGTGACGCGGGAGGAGGGCGGCTTCTTCACTCGGCTGGCAAGCGGGCTGGCCGATGCGGGCGTCGCCTCGGTGCGGTGTGATATGCGTGGTCACGGGGAGAGCGAAGGACGTCAGGAAGACCTCACGATCGCTGGTGTTCTCGCGGACATCCGCGCGGCCGTTGCCCTGGCCCGGTCCCAGGTGCGTTTCGATCGTGTCGCCCTGCTCGGCACGAGCTTCAGCGGTGGCATCTGTGGTTATTACGCCGCCCAGCATCCGGAGCAGCTGGCTTGCCTGGTCATGCTCAACCCGCTGCTCGACTACCGGAAGCGCTTCATTGACGACAAGCCCTACTGGCAGGACGGGTGCATCAGCGAGGAGGCTGGGCGGGAGCTGCTGAATCACGGCTACCTCGCTCACTCACCGACCTTTAAGCTCGGCCGATCACTGCTGAACGAAGTCTTTTATCTTAAGCCGCACACCACGCTCGGGAGCATTCAGGCTCCGACGCTCATCGTGCATGGCACTAAGGATATTTTTATTCCGGTGGAATCATCCCGCTGGGCGGCTCAACGGCTGACGGTCGAGCACCGCTTGATAGAAATCGAGGGTGCCCAGCATGGATTTGCCGTTCATGATGACCCGGGCTATGCTGATCCGCAGAGTCAGCAGTGGCAAGCCGATGTTATCCGTGCCGTGACGAAGTGGATCAGCCGTCACTGAGCGGAAGTACGGCTTCGCGCAGATCGCGCACCACTGGTTGTGAGCGCCACGGCTCAAGAAGCACACAGACGCGTTTAAGCTCATGAATTGTGCGCAGCGAATATGTCTCCACGGCAATGACCAGGGCCTCTTGCCCCGCTGAAGCGGCATTGCCTAGCTCAGCGACTTGCGCCCAGGCGCTTGCCGTGAGCGAGAGGAAATAGCCCCGGTCCCGATGAGATATCCGCCCATCGTTGAGGTGCTCCCGGTACACCTGGGCCGCCTCTCCCGGCCTCCCCGCCTCGCAGTAACAGATCGCGGTCTGCATTGTCAGCAGGGCACGGTCGTAGTGATAGCCCAGCTCGCTCGTGGTCGCTTCCGCCGTAGTGAATACCTCCCAGGCTTCGTTGAGTTTGGCGTCAACCACCTTACGGGATTCACCAGTCATCGCCAGACCACGGGCTTCTTGCTGAGTGACTTCAGCGCGCACCAGCGGCGGCAACCGCCATGGCCCGCCATGGGCTGCCTGAGCGAGGGTCAGCATGCGCAGGCCATCGCGCTCATCCCAGGCGGCCTGG
This sequence comes from Pseudonocardiaceae bacterium, assembly GCA_035712045.1. Classification (GTDB taxonomy): domain Bacteria; phylum Actinomycetota; class Actinomycetes; order Mycobacteriales; family Pseudonocardiaceae. Next base: position 1,220 of record DASTBN010000497.1, on the reverse strand, counting down.
CTCTTCTTGAGCAGAAGGTAGCCTGCATAGGCAAGTCACCGGCCTCCTGAGCCCACTCCATGGCACGATCTTGCCAGTGGCCCGACAGGCGAGGCTGACGCGCGTCACGGTAGAGCCAGCCGACAAACTCAGCAGCTTGGGCGCCCACAGTCAGCAGCTCACGCCGGACATCAGCCTTTACCTCTCGGGCATGATTCTCAATGGCGGATACGATACCGAGCGCGGACGGAAGCGCTTTTGCTGGGCCATGAGTGTTGTCGTTAGCGGCACAACCGCTCAGCTGTTTCTTAAAGTAACCAACAACGTCGATATCGAAATAACAGCGAGCGTCCTCAAAGGCCGCCCCTAGGTGACGCAACTCATCGGGCCCGAGCACTGGAAAAACAACACTATACTTGAGGGAATCCCGGTGATACAGCGACTCCGCCTTCCCCGCAAGCACTTCAGGAACTGACGATGCGGGCTCCGGTTCGGCGGATTCACTCAGAAGTTCAGACAGTTCCTGGTCCAAGATACCCAGGGCACGAGCGAGTTTCGGCCGTGCCCAGGGTTGCGGAGTTGTCTCGCCGCGTTCCCAGCGCATGATTGTCGAGCGCTCCACGCCGATCTTCTCGGCCAGCCGTTCCTGGCTGAAACCGGCTGCCTTACGAGTGCTGGCCAGTCGGCGCCGCCTGCTTACCATGCTTCCGCCCCCTCAGAGCTGCTGCCTCATCAACAGACGTATCGGGACGGTACACGCTGCACATGGAGCCGATCCTGCTGTTCTGCATCAGCACTACCGCCAACCTGCGCTATCCGCAGCGATCGGCATCCGATTGACTTCTAGCAGACCCGGGGCCGAGCTGACCACTCACACCGGTCGCATCCCTCGAAGACGTCGCCCGGATGAGAAGAACCGAGCCGACCGGAGACAGGAACCATGGCAGCACGACACAGCAAGCGCCGGGACATATGTGCGCAGATCACTGAGCAGCAGAGATCTCCTCGCCCGCAGGGTCGCCAGGGGTTCTTCATGACCCAACGCCCGCAGTCTCGGCCCCCCGAGGTTCCGGGCGATGAGCGGCTACCGACTCGCCAGCGCAGTCGCAAACGCTTCGCGGCGCCTGAGCTGAGCGCCCCACCGCCTTAGTTGGTGGTGCCCGGTGAGCGGTTCCGCTGAGCAGTCGCGACGGTTCGCGATCACTGGTCGGGACCTGGAGGGCCGTAACCGCACGATCATT
>DASTBN010000496.1:0-4970 GCA_035712045.1 Pseudonocardiaceae bacterium | reverse complement strand
CACCGCCGGGATCGCCACCGCGTTGCTCGGCGAGATCGAATCCCTCACCGGCCGCTACAACTCGGCCGGGGCACGCCTCAGCTCCTTCCTTGAGCGGGCATCCGCCACCGGCGACTACCTCGGGGGCCCGTTTGGCGTGCCGGCGCTCGCCCAGCTGCTGGTCGGCCGCGGGACGCCGGCCGACGGCCGCGACATGGCCGAAGGCTTGGTGGAGCTGCTGCGCCCACTCGGATTCGCCTACCACCTCTCCCAAGGGCTCCGCGTGCTCGGCGCCGCCCACCTCGCCACCGGCGACCTCGAGGCCGCCAAAGCAGCCCTCATCGAGGCCAAGGAGCTCGCCGCGTCCATCAATAACCCCTGGCTGGCGGCCCACGCCACCCATCACCTCGGCGAACTCGCCCGCCAGCAGGATGACACCGCCCAGGCCGAGAACCTCCACCACGAAGCTCTGACACTCCGGGCCCGCACAGGCCTGCGCCCCGGCGTGGCCGAGTCGCTGGAATCACTCGCCGCGCTGGCCACCAGCCAGGAGAGCTTCACCGAGGCAACCCGCCTGTTCGGCGCCGCCTCAGCCCTGCGGGCCAAGACCGGCCTGGCCCGCTGGCCAGCGGACCAGGCCAGCTACGACACCGACCTGGCCCGGGCCCGAGACGCCCTCGGCGAGCCCGCCTTCGACACCACCTGGGCCAAAGGGGAGGCACTCACCATCGACGAAGCGATCGCCTACGTCTCCCGGGCCCGAGGCGAACGCAAACGCCCCTCCAGCGGCTGGGCCAGCCTAACCCCCACCGAACTCGAGGTCGCCAAACTCGTCGCCACAGGCCTCACCAACCCCGAAGTCGGCGAACGCCTTTTCATCGGACGAGGAACCGTGAAAACCCACCTCGCCCACATCTTCACCAAACTCGGCATCGCCACCCGATCCGAACTCGCCGCCGAAGCGACCCGCCGCGCAACGTAACGCGGGATCGCCGTACCAGCCGGGATCGGCGTATACGTTGAGTACAGCACCGGGCACGCGAAGGCCTGTAGCGGCCGGACACTACCCCGATCACCGCATCGTCACCGCATCGCCGTACCGGTGCACCGCTCATGCCCCGCATCACATCCCGGCAGGACATACGGCCCCAGGCAGTACCGTTGTCCAAGAACGTACCCCCGGCCCAGATTCCGAGTGCATCGAAGAATTCGTGGCGGTACTCAGCGAGGGGCACTTCGGCTGTGCCAGTGATCCGCACGGGCTGGCCAAGCCGCTGGTCATCGGTCGCGCACAGGCACAACACGCTTACCGGGAACAGGCACGGACTGGTCAGGACGGCCAGATCGTGTACGGCGTCGAGACTCATCACCATCCCCGGCCCGGTCGGGGCACTCGAATGGAACGCCCGCAGGGTCACCACCGCGCCCTCGGCCTCCACGCCAACACCGCCAAGCACGTGTGCAGCGGTCACTATTACGCCATTGGCGATCTGGAAACAGGTCCCTGCCGGCGTGCCGCTCTCGCTCAAGATGCACCCCAAACACCCCGGGACGGGCATACCGGTTACCCGTTCCCCGCCGTATCGGGCATTGCGGCGGCCTGGACGGGGTAAGTCAGCTTGACCTTCAATGACGCGTCGGCCCCGCCGCTGACCACCACCGAGCCCTTCATAGAGAACCCCAAACCCACCTCAACCTCGATTTCGTCCGGATACACCGCCCGCGCGGTAGCGAGGTCTTCGACCACTCCGGCGGCTGACCCAGCAATCGCACCCAACGTGGACCGGACACGTTGCACCGCGTCAGCTACCTGATCCGTCGCCCGGTCGATCGCCGACGTCGGCTCGTTACCTCCGAGCCGGGTAACCTCGACCAGCACCCCGATATCTCCGAATCGCATCAGGACCACGCGCCCCACCATGATCACTCCCCCACCCGTTCGGATGTCATCATCAAGCATCGCAGCGCGTCCCACCGCCCTCAGCGCATATCATCGCCGGTCACTCATCGACCCCAGTGCCCGCGACCAAAGGCAACGCCCTCACCGACACCGCATCGAAGCCCACTAAACCCACACTCATCGGCAGAAAAGTACGTTGCGGCGACCGCGTGCGTCCGGAGCGGCGCCAGACACATCCGGCGGCGAGGCCGGGGGTTCACGAAGGTGTGCCTTGCTCCCCGCCTCGCATCGACGTGATCAACGATCTCGCCGCAGGCTCAGCCCGCATGGAAGGGGATCACTCGATAGGTGTGTCTTATGCGAAGGGTCGTGTTCCCGGAGCCGTTGGCGCCGATGAGGCCGGTCCGGCCGCTGCTGATGACCAGGTCCAGGCCGTCGAACACCGTGCGCCCATCGGGCCAGCTGAAGCTGAGATCGGAACAAACAATCGGGGTAGACACGGCATACTCCTGCCGTTGGTACCAGATGGTGACAGCGTCGGGCGATGGCAGCACAGCCGGAGGTGACCCGGCGAGCTCAGCTCAGCAACACCCAGCTCCGAATCCATCGGCAGCAGGAACGCTTGCCACCCTATCCGCCGACTGTCGGCGTCGCCACCGAGTTACCGAGCCTAGGAAAAACTCCGTAACGGGTGGCAAGCTCCCGAAGTCCTGATGGCATGGGGCCTAGATTGTCAGACCTGGTTTGTAGTGTTCGGGTTGTGACGGTGCGGCAGTTGATTCCCCGGGGTCTGGCCGAGATGGCGCCAGGTCCGGGATTGAGCGCGCTGCTGGCCGGGATCGATATTCACGCCGTAACTGGTTCCGACGCCGTGGAGGTATTGCGGGCTAGGGCCCGGCAATTGTCCCATGAACAGGCGAGGTTGCTCGCCACAATGGTAGAGGTCGGGTTGTGCGATCCGGATGCCGGTAATGATGAAGTGGCCCGGCTCAGAGAATCGCCGCCGTATGCCGGAGATGAGATCCGGGCTGCATTGACCTGGACCCGCCGCGCCGCAGACCGGGAGCTCGACTTCGCTGAGACGCTGGTGCTCCGGATGCCAGCGGTGTTCACCGCGCTGGAGGCCGGTCGGATCGACCGGAACAAGGCGTGGGTGTTCGCCGATTTGTGCTCTGATCTGACGCCCGAACAGGCGCACGTGGTGTGTGAGCGCCTGTTACCCCACGCCGGGAGGCTGACCACGGGGGAACTCGCGGCACGGATCAAGAAACTGGCCATCGCACTCGATCCGGGCTGGGCCGCCCGCCGTTACGCCGACGCCGTTCGCGAGCGCAACGTGATCGGATACCTGGAACCCGATGGCACGGCGACGGTCAGCGGCACCGGGCTACCCGTGGAGCAGGCGGCCAGCGCGTGCGAGCGGGTCGAGGAGCTCGCCCGGGCGGCTAAACGCGCCGGGCATCCGGGCCGGATCGGCCCGCTCCGCGCGGATATCTACCTGGGTTTGCTCGATGGGCGCTGGCAGCACCACAGCCGTGATCAGATCATCGCCGATCTCCTCGCCAGCGCCGCCAGCGCCGCCAGCGACACTGCCGGTGACGCGTCCGCCGACCACCCTGACCAGACCAGCCCCGGGACCGGGAGCGAGTCCCCGGCTGGCGAGACGCGGGGTGATGCGCCCGCCGCCCAGGACCTCGCTGAGGACGGCCCCCCTACCGCTGACGAGGCCGACGCGGCGCCGCTGGCACGGCGGGTGGGTGTGGAGGTGCGGGTAGGTGTGGGCACTCTGCTCGGTCGTGATAAGCACCCTGGTGAGGTACCTGGCTGGGGACCGATACCAGCGGAGATCGCCCGCACCATGGTGGCCGCGCAGCGTGCCGCGACGTGGCGCTACGCGATCACCGACCTTGCCGGGAGGCTCTTGCTGGCCGGGATCACCCGCCGCAGACCCGATCACGCAGCTCCCGCGCCCACCACGAGTGGCCTACCACCCTGCCGCGACGGGATCGTCGAGCTGCAGATCCCCGCCGCCCTGCTCACCGGGCTCGCCGCGGATCCTGGTGCGTGCGGGCCATGGTCCGGGATCGTGGCCGATCTCGCCGAGCAGTACACCCGATTCCTCCAGCACGGCTGGCGCGGGTTTGAGTCCCAGGACCCCGCCGCGCGTTTCGCGGGCGCGGCGCTGCGCCGCCACGTCCAGGTCCGGGACCGCTGCTGCGTGCACCCCGGATGCCGGGCCAGCGCCGCCAGCGCCGATCTCGACCACACCGTGAACCACAGTCACGGCGGAGCGACGACCGAACTCAATACCGGACCCCTCTGCGAGCACGATCACCAGCTCAAGACCGCCGGCGGCTGGCAGCTGCACCAGCCAGACCCCGGGCACTTCACCTGGACCAGCCCGCTGAACAGGACTTACCACACCCAGCCCCCGCCGATCACCCACGACCTGCCCGACCCGCTACCCCGGCCCGTCGAACCCGGCAGCGACCCCTCACTGCGCTTGCGCTACGAGGGACCCATCCTGGAACGGCTACCACCCCGACCAGACCCGCCACCCCCGCCGGACCCCGACGAACCACCGCCCTTCTAGCGGGCGCTGGGGGGATACGTCATGGTCGCGTATCCCCCCAGCCACTCCTGCACGTGCGTCACCAGGGAACCGGGCCGTGCCGGTCGAAGAACCCTCCGGTAGGCTCGTCCGGCGCGACATTGGCCAGCGCGACGATCGCGTCGCTGCCCTCGGTCACGGTCTGGACACGGCGGTGGCCGTTGAGATCGGTCGCGGTGTAGCCCGGGTCCACGGCGTTGATCCGGAATTCTGGCAGCGCCTTGGCGTACTGGCTGGTGATCATGTTCAGCGCGGTCTTGGACGACAGGTAGGGCAATCCTATAAGCCGCGACTCGAACCGGTCGGGATCGGAGGTGATCGTGATCGATCCCATGCCGCTGGAGACCATCACCACCCGGGGCGCGGCGGAGCGGTGCAGCAACGGCAGGAAGGCCCGCATCATGCGCACCGGGCCGAACACGTTGGTCTCATAGACCTCGCGCATCTCCTCGGCGCCGACCTCCGCCGCCGGCAGCCACG
>DASTBN010000495.1:0-7029 GCA_035712045.1 Pseudonocardiaceae bacterium | reverse complement strand
TGCGCGGTGGCAAGCTGCGACAGGCCCCCACCGACGAGCATCGCCATCCCCTCGTCATGCATGTCCAATCCCTTCGCGGCCTGCCCGCGGCGGATGAGCACCACGCCCTGGAACACCAACCCGATGGCCTGGAAATCGGCGACGCCGTGACGTACTCCCACCTCGTAGGCTGACCGGGCGGCAGCCAGGCAGTCCTCCCACTCGTTGGCCAGCAGCGCCATGGTCATGGCCCCCCAGCACAGGTAGCCGTGCTCGGCGCAGTCGGGCTCGGCCTCCAGTAACCGCTGCGTGCGCTGGAACCAACCCCTGGCCGCCGCGAACTGCTGCTGAGCCAGGGAATACAGAGTGAGCAGAAACGCGATCCTGGCAGCTCGGCGGAGGTTACCGGTCTGCAGGTAGGCGTGGTGGGCACGTTGCCAGGTGGATTGCGCCTCTCGGTCGTGCGCCGACCAGCACGCCGCCTCGGCCAAGTTATCGAGGTCCTCGGCGCTCAGTGGCCACGCCCGGTCTGCCCGAGACAGCAGTTCGTAGGCGCGCTGCCAGTCGTATGCAGCCAGCGCGGTGTGGGCTTGCGGCAGCAGTTTCTCCGCGGTCGGCGTCGCTGCCGGAGCGGACGGGCCGCACACGGGCCGTGGTGGCACCGGGCGCCAGTCCAGGTCGGGGCACTGGGTGAGCACGGCCTGCCGCAGCCGGACCAGCTCCGGGCTCGGGCCGATCCCGAGCTGCTCGGCAAGGTGCTCGCGCAGCCGTACGTAAGCCTCGAGCGCGTCGGCCTGCCGCCCGCAGCGGTATAACGCGCGAATGAGCTGCGACCACAACCGTTCGCGCAGTGGCTGCTCGATCACCGCATGGCACAACTCCCCGCACAGGGCCGCATGCTGGCCCATGGCGAGGTCGGCCTCCACACGGTCCTCCAGCGCAGCGGCGCGCAGCTCGGTCAGCCGAGCGATCTCGGCTTGAGCGAAAAGCTCGAAGCCGAATTCGACCAGCGGCTCACCACGCCACAACGCCAACCCCGCACGCAAGGTCTCCGCCGCCTGCCCCGGATCAGAACTCAGCACATCCCGGCCATAACGGGCTAACCGCTCGAATCGTACAGCGTCGACAGTCTCGGGTGGGACGGCCAGCACATAACCCTGACCGCAGGTGCGCAGCACCCCATCCCTGGCTCGCGAGCTGCGGTTGGGTTCCAGCGCCCGGCGCAGGTGGGACACGTAAGTCTGCAATGTGTTCGCGGCGGTGGCCGGTGGTTCGGAGGCCCACAGTACCTCGATCAGCCGGTCGACAGAGAGCACCTCGTTGGCGTGCACGATCAGCGCTGCCAGCAGCAGTCGTTCCTTGGTGGCGCAGATCTCGATTCGACGGTACTGGTCCAAAACGTCTAGCGGACCGAGAATCCCGAACTCCACCGATGCCTCCCCCGACCCGTTCCAGTAACGCTTCAGTCGCACTCCATAGGCGCGCCTGCAACGCTTTCCCCAGTGTCTGACGGCGCGGTAGAAGCGGTGACGGGGAGCGCGGATCCCTACCGAAAGCGGGCCACCCGTCAGTAAAGACTGATACTTTGGAGAGGAGGATATCCTCATAATATGGCGGTGCGGCCCGACGCGCGTCCGCTTCCACGAAACCGAACTAAGTCCGGACTCGGTACACATCGACGCTGGCTATGATGTACGGGCGGCCAGCTGAGGCCGGACAACACTGGACGTCTGAGCGGAACTTCGGTGACAGGGCAACCAAACAAGGACCCGATTGCTGAGTTTTGTGCCGGGCTGAGGCGGTTGCAGGAGGGCTGCGGACTTGACCGAGCAGCGCTGGCTCGCCGGTTGGGCTACAGCCGTTCCCAGCTCTACGCGATCTTGGGAGGGCAGATCAGCCGACCACCAGGATGGAGTCGCATGGTCGAGCCCCTGGTCCGTGTCTGCACCGGTAATGACGAGCGGGCGATCGATGAGTGGCGCCGACGCCACGAGGTGCTCGTCGAGATATATCACGCGCTCCAACATCAAACCAGGCAAGACACACCACCCAAGCTGGCGCGAGTGGTACCGGCGCAGCTGCCAGCCGACGTGGATAGGTTCACCGGCCGGGTGCGGGAGTTGGCCGAGCTCAACCACGCCTTGGCCGGAACCGCCAAGCAGACAAACGCGGTAGGTGGGGAATCGACGGCAGTGGCGATCTCCATGATCTCGGGTACTGCCGGGGTGGGTAAGACCGCGCTGGCGCTGCGATGGGCGCATCGAGTCCGGGGCGATTATCCCGATGGACAGTTGTATGTCAACCTGCGTGGCTACGACTCTGAGCAGCCCATGTCGGCCGGAGATGCGCTGGCCGCGTTTTTGCGCTCGCTAGGCCTGGCCGGATCAGAGATTCCCCTGGAGATTGATGAGCGCGCGGCCGTCTATCGCAGCCTGTTGAATGGGCGGCGGATACTGGTGGTGCTGGACAACGCTGCCACCGTAGGGCAGATTCGCCCGTTGCTGCCCGGGATCGCGTCCTGTCTGGTGGTGGTGACCAGCCGGGACTCCCTCGCGGGGTTGGTGGCCCGGGACGGCGCCCGGCGTCTGGATCTCGATCCGCTCCCTCCTGAGGACGCGGTAACGCTGCTACGGGCGCTGATCGGGAGGCGGATTGACACCGAGCCCGGGGCGGCCGCCACGCTAGCTGAGCAGTGCGCGCGATTGCCGCTGGCGTTGCGGGTGGCCGCCGAACTGGCCGCCGCCCGTCCGGGCGCCAGCCTGGCTGAGCTGGTCACCGAGTTGAGCGACGAGCATCGGCGGCTGGAGCTGTTCGACGCCGGTGGCGATCCCCGTACTGCGGTCCGGGGTGTTTTCTCCTGGTCCTATCGGCACCTGCCATCGGACGCAGCACGAATGTTCCGGTTGATCGGCTTGCACCCGGGTACCGATTTCGACGTATATGCCGCCGCCACCCTCGCCAACATCAGCCTCAAGCGGGCACAACAGCTGCTCGACCTACTCACCCGCACGCACCTCATCCAGCTCACACGATCAAGCCGCTATGGCATGCACGACCTGCTGCGCGCCTATGCCACCTATCTCGCCGCCGAGGAGGAGCCCGAACAGGAGCGGCGGGCGGCGCTGACCCGACTATTCGACCACTACTTGAGCACCACAGCGGCCGCGATGGATACCCTGGTTCCCGCCCCGCAGGATCGCCCGCCGCCTCCCACCCGGTCTGACGCCACGCCCAGTCCGCTGTTGGCTGATCCAACCACGGCACGGGCTTGGCTAGATGCCGAACGGGCCACCCTCACCACCGTCACCACCTATACCGCCGCGCACGGCTGGCCTGGTCACGCCACCCGTCTCGCCACCACTCTGTATTGCTACCTCGAAACCGGAGGTCACTATCTGGACGCCCTGAGCATCCTCACCCACGCCCGCCACGCTGCTCGCCAGACCAGCGACCCTTCCGCCGAAGCCCGCGCGCTGACCAACCTTGGTCTTGTCTACTTTTGGCAAGGTCATTATCAGGAGGCCACAGCGCACCACCAACAAGCCCTAGCCCTTTGCCGCGAGATCGATGACCGCGCTGGTGAGGCCGACGCACTGACTCGCCTCGGCCTCGTCTACCAGCAGCAAGGCAGCTACCAGCAAGCCACCGAACACCACCAGCAAGCCTTGGCCCTGTTCCGCGAGATCGGTCACCGAGACGGCGAAGCCAATGTGCTGGACGACATCGGCGTCGCCTACTGGCATCAGGGACACTATGGACAAGCCGCCGAGCATCTCGAACGGGCATTAGCCCTGTTCCGTGAGATAGGCCACCGGGTCGGCGAAGCTCACGCACTGGGCTATCTTGGCCTCATCCATCAGCGGCAGGGCCGCTATGGACAGGCCGCCGAGCATCTCGAGTGTGCTCTGGCCCTGTTCCACGAGATCGGCCACCGGATCGGCGAGGCCCGCGCGCTGGCCCCTCTCGGCGATGTCTACCAACATCAGGGCCGCTACGCGGAGGCCATCGAGCATCTTGAGCGGGCATTAGTCCTGTTTCGCGAAGTTGGTGACCGGGGCGGCGAAGCCGACGCGCTGGCCCTCCTCGGCGGTGTCTACCAGCGGCAGGGCCATTATGAGCAGGCCGATGACCACCAGCAGCAGGCCCTAGCTCTCTACCGGGAGATCGGCTACCCGACCGGCGAGGCCCGCGCTCTCAACAACCTCGGTGAGATCCGACACGCCACCGGACAGCTTCGCGAGGCACATATCCGGCACACCGCCGCGCTCGCCCTGGCCAGGCATATCGGTGACCGCTACGAACAGGCCCGTGCCCACAACGGTCTCGCCCACGCCCACCCCGCCACCAGCGATTCCGACCTGGCCTGCTACCACTGGCAAGAGGCGCTCACACTCTATTCCGAACTCGGCGTCCCTGATGCTGACGACATCCGCACCCACCTGCCCCTACTCGATCGAGCAGAGGCCGACAAGGGCAGCAGCAAGTGTCCACGTTCGGGCTGCGGTCCAGACTCTGCGGGTCGGTCCTTACCTGGCTAGGGGTTGCGGACGAGGGACCTGAACTTCAATCCCAGCCACGGTTTGCGGCCCCACGCTATGAGCTGGCCCTTGGCGATCGCGTTCCACTGACTCTGACGGTTCCAGTACACCATGACGAACGCGGTGGGATCGGCCGAGATATGGCAGTCGACCGGGCGACCGGATGGCTCCTCGACTGTGAGTGATCCATCGTGGAAGACGAGATGGAGCCGACCGCTTCCCCGCAAGCGAAGCTCGTACGTGACCCGGAGACCGGCCGCCTTGGCACTATTCACAAAGACCCTAGGATCGGCCGCTCGTAAGACCGGGACGAAAAACTGCTCCACCACCATGGCCGCATGGGCTGGCTCGATCCTCCACCTGCGCCCAGCGGCATGGGCCATGTCGTAACCATGCACGATCGTCTCGTTGAGCAGATGCCCGGTCAGCGCCGATAGCGGCACCGCTGTTCCTTCGACCAGCCACGGTCGCATCTCATCGGGTGTGTGCCGTGCGCACTCGCCGAAATACTCCTGCGCCCGCTCCTCGATACGTTCAGCCAGCACAGCCAGATCACGCTCAGGGTCGGATTCCACTCCGAGGGTGGTCGTCTCGGCCAGATCCCACATGTCGCGGATCAGTGACTCGCCAGCCATCCCAGCCATGGTGGGCACGACGGCGTGGAAGCGGGAAAGATCCTGCCGTGCCAGCCCAGGTACCACCATCCAGGCTTGCGAAAGATGCATGGCGACCTCGGCCAGACCCCACCGGCCAACTGCGGGTACGTTCACCTCATTGATGGAACGCATCAGTGTCGTCACCCGCCCGACCTCGCCGCGCAGTGCGTCCTGGCTGCGCTGCCATTCGGCTGTTGATGTGCTCAAGGCCACCTCTGCCCCTCGTCCTCGCTCAGCTTGGCGTGGCAGCAACCGTAGCAGGCAATCGAGTCCACACCACACCATTCCCGGCTAACCCCGCGTATACGGGCGAGAGCAGTATGACGCCACCCGGAACCACAGAGTTCGGTCATGAGAGCAGTGCACGCATGCCAGGGCACCTCGACGTGGGTGCCGCAGGGATCGGCCAGTGAGTGGGGCATGTCCCTGCCGGACGGGATCGAGCGAGAGCGGATGCCACCACGTGCGGCCAGATGCCGTGCTCATCTGGACTGGTCTGTTCCTGTCACCGGCATTGGCCGCCTCGCGGCGTTGGCAGATTTTGTCAGGGTACGCGTCGCGGCCGCGAGGATTTTCCCGTGAGAGGCTGGCAGTAGCCGGGCCAGCAGGTCGAGGGCTTTCGCCGGCCGCCCGATGAGCACGCGTCCACGGCGGTGCTCGATGCCATTGACGATGATGTCGGCGGCGTGGGCGGGGTCGATGGTCAGCAGGGCGGCGCACTGCGCACGGGCGTAGTCTTCCTCCTCGTGCGAAAGGCCGACGCCACTGCCCACGCGCGCCGACTCGGCGATGCGGGTACGAATCCCGCCTGGGTGGACCGATGTGACGCCGATCCCGTTGTCGGCGAACTCATGTCTCAGCGCCTCGGTGAACCCACGGACGGCGAACTTGCTGGCGGCATAGGCGGCCTGGCCGGCGGGTGCGATGAGACCAAAAAGACTCGAGACATTGACCAGATGCGAGCCGGGTTCGGCCTTTAACGCCGGTAGCAGGATATGGGTGAGGTAGACCATCGCACGGAAGTTAATGTCCATGACCCAATTAAATTCTTCCAGGGTTACCTGATCAAATCGCCCGCCTAGCAGCACGCCGGCGTTGTTCACTAGCAACCGGATCTGTGGATGCTCTCGCAGCACCGCGTAGGCAGTGTGCGTGGTCGCATCGCTGTCGGCGAGATCGACTACATGGGTCTCGACGCGCAGCGTGCTGCTGCCGCCGCGGATGGCTGCGGCCACATCCGAGAGCCGCCCGGCGTCCCGGTCGACCAGGACAAGATGGCTGCCGCGCCGAGCGAGCGCGTGAGCCAGGGCCTCGCCAATCCCGCTCGCGGCGCCGGTGACGACGGCGGTGCCGCCAGCGAGGACACAGGCTCGCATACAGGTTCTCCTAAATCGCGTGTGGTTAGTGACATCAGGCCCGGGTCGCTGTGGGTATGTGGCGGCGCGGACACGACTAAGGGAACCGCTTGGCCGAGCGGCCGGGCAGTTTGTCGCCAAAAGTCAGCTCGGGTAAACGGTGGCCGGGCCCCGATTCGTGTTTAAGATTTTTGGAAGCGACCGGAAAATTCTTATCGCGTTGATCGATCATGGCGTCCCCCGCAGGCGTCGAAAATCCAGTGCGGCTCATCTTACTGAAGATCAACCACTGCTGGGTAACTCAATCAAGTGATGTGATTCAGCCGGTCGTGTTGCATGTTGATATAAGGTCACGATTCATGGCCTGCCGCCCAGTCAATACTGCTCATGCGTAACTGTCAGGTTCTGTGTGGCGTGGCTGGTTGATCCGGCGCCAGTTGCTGGCAGGGAATGGTGACCGCGTGGTCAGGCTGCGCGAGATCGACGGGAATGCCCCACCGG
>DASTBN010000494.1:0-8259 GCA_035712045.1 Pseudonocardiaceae bacterium | reverse complement strand
GCCGACCTCGTTCCCTACCGGCGCCTTCTGCCCAGCGGGCCCGCTGGCGTGATGATCGGGCACCTTGACGTGCCCGGACTGACCAACGGCCTGCCCGCGAGCCTCAGCCCAGCCACGTACCGGTTGCTCCGTGATGGCCTCGGCTTCCGCGGGCTCACCATCACCGACGATCTGGCAGCCATGCGCGCGATCACCAACCGCTACGACCTGCCGGACGCGGTGCTCACCGCGCTGCGAGCGGGTGCCGACATGGCATTGTGGGTCTCCACGCAGCGAATCGGTGAAATACTCGACCGGCTGGAGGCGGCCGTCCAGCAGCATCAGATATCGATCCCCGATCTCGACCACTCGGTGCAGCGAATTCTTGCCGCCAAGGGCGTCTGCGCCACCTCGCCTCCATGATGGGGGATGATGAGGTGGTCACGCGCTGGCCGGACTGGGAGTCTGTGGTGGAACCGGAGCAGTTCGGCCCTTATCGGCTGGATGAATTAATCGGCCGGGGCGGAATGGGTGAGGTTTACCGGGCGTTTGATACCAGGCGGCATCGGCTGGTGGCGTTGAAGCGGCTGCCGGTGAAGCTGGGCGCGGACACGGAGTTCGTGGCCCGGTTCCGCCGTGAGGCGGCGGGACGTCAAGCCCTCGAACATGCTTCTTACTCATGATGGTTTCGTTTATTTGGCCGATTTTGGGGTGGCTCGGTCGTTGGCGGGGGGTACCACCCTGACCGCGACCGGGGCCACCGTGGGCACCCTGGCTTACATGGCGCCGGAGCGACTCCTCGGCCAGCCGGGGGATCGCCAGACCGATATCTACGCGCTGGCATGCGTCCTGCATGAGGCGCTAACCGGGCGCTCACCCTTTGACGGAAAGAATCCGCAAGCGCTGATGTATGCGCATGTGCACCTCGCTTCACCCCCGGCGTCCCAGCGACGGCCGGGAATCCCCCGCGAGCTGGATGAGGTGATCGCCTGCGGCATGGCTAAAGACCCCATCGAGCGTTACACCACCGCCAGTCAGCTCGCCCGCGCCGCCGCAGCCGCGTTACGTCCGGCTGACCAGCCCGCCAATGACACCACTGCCGCGCGGGCACGGAGCTCCTCCGGCGTGGCGCGTCCACCGTCACCAGCACCCGCGAGTCCGTTGCTCCAAACTGACGCCCTTCACCGGGCGAGCCCACCGTCGTCGGCGGGCAGGCGGAAAGGGCAGCTGCTGGGAAGGAACACGGGGCTGTGAGCCGGTGCGCCTGCGCGACCTCAAACCTCACGCACGAACCGATGTGAGGAGCGGCATGATCAGTAACACCAGCCTGATCGGCGCCCGGGAGATCATCGGCCGGCTGCGCGCCTCTGAGATGCCGCCGCCCTGCCCGTCATCGGCCGGGCCTCCCGCGGTCACGGACCCCAGCGCATCCGCCATCGGTATCCCACTACCGGACAAGGCCCCAGAACCTGGAGTGGACTGCCGACGGTAGGCGCGGGCTAGCTCTGGAATTGCCCAGTGGCGTCGCTCTGGGGGATGCGGAAGTGCGGTCCTGATGGGACGGATGGTCCAGACGCTGCGCTCCCGGCAGCAGGGCACCTCAGGCCATGCGGCGAACCCGCTCACTGGGGACACGCCGGAAGGGCGGATCACCCAGCCGGTCGCCTGGTGGTTCGGCCAGCCAGTTCCGGCGTTCCTGGCAGCGCTCGCCGACCCCGCGAACGGATGGATCACGCCCGGTGATCCCCGTCGAGCCGGTTCATCACCGAGCTGGCCAGCGGTGACCATCCGATGGCGCGGGTACTCGGTGAGGTCGCGCCCGGCACGGCCGAAATACGCTAGCGTTCCAGTCTACGGCAACGGTGCCTTGCATTAGCCCCTGTCCTGTGGATCTTTCCAGTGGGGTGACCAGGGACACCGAGAGGATTGGTAGCCCAGTGACCGACTATCCCCGCTCGATTGTCGCTGTGAACCACGTCGAGCCGGTACCGCGCCGCATCCGTGCCATGCTGGGTGGGGAAACGGTCCTCGACACCACCCAGGCGCGGTATGTGTGGGAGTGGCCGCACTACCCGCAGTACTACATCCCGATCGATGATCTCCGGCGAGAGCTGCTCGTCATGGAAGGCGCGCACGGCAGCAGCCGCGGCCCGGTCGAGGTGTACGGGCTGCGGGTCGGGGACCTGCACCGCCCGCACGCCGCGAGGCTGCTCACCGACTCCACGGTGGACGGGCTGAGTGGCACGGTGCGTTTCGAATGGGCCGCCCTCGATGCCTGGTTCGAGGAGGACGAACGGGTCTTCGTGCATCCCCGTGACCCCTACACCCGGGTGGACGCCGTGCGCTCGACCCGCACCGTGCGGGTCGGGCTCGGCGGGGTGCTGCTGGCCGAGTCGTCCTCACCGGTCATGGTCTTCGAGACCGGGCTGCCCGCGCGGTACTACCTGAACCGCACGCAGCTCAACCTCGCGCACCTGATCCCCAGCGACACCGTCACCGAGTGCCCTTACAAGGGGCGGACCAGTGCCTATTGGTCGGTTCGGATCGGCGAGACGGTGTATCCGGATCTCGCCTGGTGCTATGACTTTCCCACCCGTCAGCTGTTGCCCATCGCGGGTCTGGTGGCTTTTTACAACGAGAAGGTCGACATCGCGCTCGACGGCCAGCCGCTCGCCCGGCCGAAGACGCCCTTCTCCTGACCGCTAGTCCTGATAGCGCGGACGACGGCGGCAACCGCACAGATGGGCCCGCCGCGTCGCGATGTCCAGGAGGTCGCGCGGGTGGTCGAGGAGCGCATCGCTTCACTGGAGCGGATGGTGCGCTGAATCGTTAAGGCTGCGGGTCAACGGGCGGCCTCTCCCTTCCGCTCCAGGTAACTGATCGGATCACGTGGAGCCGACTGGCTGCGGCGTATGCTGCTGGCCGCGTGAGACCATGGGCCTCATGACAGCCGTACCCCATCAGCCCGCGCTCATCTTATGGGACATAGACCATACCCTTGTCACCATTGGCGGGGTTAGCCGTCAAATTTACGAGTCGGCTTTTCAGGAGATTCTTGGTGAGCCGTTACGTGAGCTTGCCGATATGGCTGGCCGGACTGAGCGGGCAATTCTGATTGAGATTTTGGCGTGACATGGGATTTCGGATCCTGTGAGCCGGATCCCCGAATTCTTTATGGCTCTAGCGAGCGCTGCTGATCGGCTCGAAGTTTTCCAGCTTGTGCGGCATTTAGATCTCGGCATTGGCGGGTATGGCTCAGTGCCGTCGTCAAGGTAGGCGGCCATCACTCCGCCATGGCCAGCTCCGTCCAGCCCGAAGAGCCAGCATGCTGACCACCCCCGGTCCGCGGATGCGAACCGATACAAGAAAGAGCGGGAGCGCGATGGGTAGGTACCTCAACCTCTCGGGGCTGTCCGAGGAGCGGCGCCTTACTGCGTCGAGTGGATCTTTCTGGGGAGCTAGCGGGGTCGGTGCCGGCGGAGGTCTTTCGTTGGCCGGGTAGTGCCGCGACCACGCGTCAGCGTGCGAAGTACCGTTCGAAAGCCGTGCTCTTCACCGCTCACGCGGACGCACTGCCTCGCGCGCTTGCCGCCGTAGTTGGCCGTTTACTCCTGTCCAAAATGGGTATTTGCCAACCACCGGCGGCCGGTCCCGCGGGCCACGCGGGCCCGGGCCTGTCGGCTCCCCAAGGCATCGACTGGAGCTGGGAAAGGGGCCGGATATGGCGTTACTACCTGGCACGATGAGCATGGCTGGGCTGTTGTCAACTGATATCTTTGATCTGCAGGTGACTGAGCACGATCCCGACGCCCGGGTGGTCACCGTGGTCGGAGAAGTCGACGCGCTGGCTGCGCCAGAGCTGTCCGCGACGCTGATCGCACAGCTGGTCGACGCCCCAGTGGTGGTGGTTGACCTCAGCGGTGTGCGGTTCCTGGGATCCGCTGGGCTAGCCGCGCTGGTCGAGGCCAGCAGCCTTGCCGATCGGGAAGGACGCCAGCTGCGATTAGTGTGCAACTCCCAGACCGTCAGCTGGGCATTGGAATGCACTGGACTGCGGGAGCACTTCATCCTCGCGGACCATGTGCCGGACGCCTTGGCGATATCAGCCGCCGCCCCATCAGCGGCACCGGCAGACCGAGCACAGCGGCGCCGAGCGGCGCTATGCCGCGCAGGTAGACCGGAGCTGGGTAGTTGATCGGCTGTCACGGTACGAACAGGGAGAGGAGGCTTCTCAGGCGCCAGCGTCCTGAGCCGCCGGCCGCGGGATGTCAACAGGCTCCTGGCTGTTGAGCGGCGGTGAGGGTAAGGCAGGCTGCGGCAGCCGTTGCCATGGCGACGTGGAGGTCGAACACCTGGTCGAGTCCGGTGGTTTGCAGGGCTCTGGTGACCACGGGATTGTCCCCGACGACGACGGCTAGGTGACGACCGGCTGCCTCCAGCGCGGCGAGTGCCTCGACCAAGACATTGAGCCCGATCGAGGCCAGAAACCGGACAGCGGACAAGTCGATCACAAGATTCGACCGTGTGGCGCCGATCGTGTCGGTCAGCGTCGTCTGCAGGGCAGGCGCGGTGAGCAGGTCGACCTCACCGGCCACCAGGCACAAGATCGCGTCCGGTGACAGTTCGCTCACTGTGACGTTGAATGACGCTCCCGTGACGGCCCGATTCAGGTCGACGGACTTGGGCACTGCATCCCCTCCGTTCCACGGGTTCCGGCCGGTTGCTGTCGGCAACCAGGCGGTCACGTTGAGATTGCCAATGTAACAGCCACCGCCACCCGTGTCCTATCGCCTCATAGCCCGCCAGCGGCAAGATCGGCGAGCCCACGCCGTAGGCTCAGCGGTGTCATGGCGGAGAGTGAGGAACGGCCACAGCGGAGTCCGCATCTCGTGGTGTGCGGTGATAACCCGCTGGCCTATCGCCTGGTCGAGGAACTCGTCACGCAGATCGGTGACGAGGTGACCGTGATCCTGCCGTCGATCGAACGGAACTATGGGCCCAGTATCGCCTCGTTGCCGAAGGTAAGGGTGGTCGAGGCGCCGGAGTTGAACGAGCGCGCCTTCCGGGCGGCACGAGTGGAACAGGCCAGTGCCGTCGCACTGGTCAATCAGGATGACGTTGGCAACATCCACGCCGCGCTGCGAGTTCAGGAGCTGAACAGCGAGCTGCGGCTGGTGATCCGGTTTTTCAACATGAGTCTTGGTCAGCGCATCCAGGCACTGTTCCCTGGCTGTGCGGTGCTCTCCGATGCGGACACCGCGGCGCCGTCCTTTGTCGCCGGAGCGCTGAGCGAACTGGCGCCCAGCTACGTGCGGCTGCCCGACCGGACCCTCTACGTCGCGCGCCGCAGCGACGTGGCCGCGGATCGGTTGATCTGCGCGCTCGCCGACACCAGCGTGGCGGGGCAGCCCGAGCTGCTGCCCGCGGACCAGGAGAACGCTGATCTTGTGCTGGCGGAAGGCCAGGCCGCCTTGGGTGACACCGTGGTCCATCGCCGGCGGCGGGACCGGCTGCGGAGCCTGTGGTGGCGCATCACGTCGTCGTTCAACCGCAGGCTGGCCATCGCCGCCGGATTGGTCGCCCTGCTAGGGCTCGGCACGATCTTCTCCGCCAGTGCGGGTGGGGTGAGATGGTACGACGCCCTATATCTCATCCTCCTGGACGCCGCTGGTGCCGCCCAGCCTGACACCGGGTTGAGCGCTGTCAACAAGATCATTCAAGCGGTGATCACGATCGTCGGGATCTCGATCATCCCGGTGATCACCGCGACGGTGGTCGATGCGGTCGTTAGCGCCCGGCTGGACACCGCGCTGGGCAGACTCCGTCCCATCGCCGGGCACGTGGTGGTCGTCGGCCTGGGCCACGTCGGCACGCGGGTGGTGGCACATTTGCATGACCTGGGCGTTCCGGTGGTGTGCGTGGACAGCGACGCGCACGCCCGCGGTGTCCCGCTGGCGAGGCAGATCGGCGCGCCGGTCGTGGTCGGTGACGCCAGCCGGGAGGACACCTTGCGTGCCGCCTACCTCGGCACCTGCCGTGCCCTGGTCGCGGTGACCAACAACGATGTCACCAATCTGGAATCCGCGCTGCAGGCCCGCGCGATGAGCCAGAATCTCCGCGTGGTGCTGCGGTTGTTCGACAGCGACCTCGCCGAACGGGTCGAGCGCAACTTCAATATCACGATCTCCCGGAGTGTGCCCAGCCTCGCCGCGCCGGCCTTCGCCGCCGCGATGCTGCGCCGCGAGGTGCTGGGCACCATCTCAGTCGGACGCCGGGTGCTGCTGATCGCCGAGGTGCTTATCCAGGCGGGTTCCGCACTCGACGGTATGACCAGCGACGCCGTCGACACACCCCGCGAGGTGCGAGTGATCGCGATTTACCGTCAGTCGGCGAGCAGTCTTGAACTGCCGGTACCCCCTGACCACATTCTCACCAGCGGTGATCGCCTGATCATCCTGGCGACCCGCGCGGGACTCGGACGAGTACTGATCCGCAGCGTCGCGATGGAGCTTTGGCGTGAGCTGGACGAGCCTGGGACCAGGTGAGCTGCGCCAGGGGCTGTCAGCGGGTGTGGGGTGAGTCCGTCGCCACTGGGGTGAGGGTGTCCGCGAGATGTTGGGTGAGAGCGACCATTGTCATCGTCGGGTTCCATGATCCGCCAGTCGGCCACAGGCTGCCGCCAGTGATGTAGACGTTCTCAACCTCGCGAAGCTTGTAGTCAAGACCGACCGGGGCGCTGTCATCGACACCGATGTGGAGGGTCGATCCTTCGTGAACCAGACCGGGGACGCGTCGCTCGTGGATATCAGGACGTGCGCTCTTCCAGCTTCCAGTGTTGGGGTCTCCGTGCCAGTACTCCACCCGGCTCTCGCCGGCGGGGGAAAAGACTCGTTCCATCATCTCGAATGTGGCTTCGTCCATCGTGTCCCAGGTCCTGTCGTCGGCTGAATCCGCCAAAACACGCAACAGCACGTTGCTCGTCGGGTCCAGGCCATCATCGAGGGTCAGCCTGTTCGCGGGGTTGGTTTCGTTCAGCTCGCCGAGCACAGCGCAGACGAAAACGAGGTGGTCCGGGGATGAGGTGAGCTGCGCACGCGACGCGGTCGCCACCACGTCGGGCGCGTAGCGCGCGGCCTTCGCCGCATTCTTGATCGGGTCTCTGTCGGACAGCACGGATAGCTGCACGTGGTACTGACGGTCTTCCTTGGTTTTACCGGCGAGATAGATAGCCGCGAGCTCCAGGTCGGCGAGCTGCTCAGCGAACGGGAAATCATCGCGCGGCACACGCGCGATGACTGACGTGATGAAGTGCGCGGTGAACCGCCGGCCTGCTGCGGGCACTTCTGTGAACGAGTTCAGCACCAAAGTGGTCGGAGGTATTGTCCCCATAGCCAAGATCAGGTTCGCGTCACCGATGTTCAGCACCCCCCGCGAGGTGTCTAGCGCCGTAGCCCGGCCGTCTTGGGCGATGATCCGGTTCACCGTGCAATTCGCCATGACAGCAAGCGGCGAACCGGTACCCACCGAGGCAAGCTGCCGTTGAAGGGCGATCAGCTCCAGCAAGGGCGCCGGGGTGGAGAATTTCGCGAAATCGAGGCCGGCGGCGTCGCCGGCCGCTGCCGCGAGCGGGGCCGGCATCGAGCGAGTGGCCGAGGGGATCCGGTCAAGATTCTCAGCCAGCATCGTTTGCAGCGCCCTCTGCAGGAGACCGTAGACGGGACGGTTCTCGTTGACCACCGCTGCCACCGCCGGATCGAGCTCGGCGTCGATCTGATCCGCCGAGATGACGTTCAGGAGCGACTCCGCACTAGCGAAGTACCGCTCGGCCGCGCTGATCACCGCCGCGGGCCAGTCGCGCATCTCGTCGGCGAGCGGTCGTGGGCACCACGCGCTCCACATGATGCTGCGGCCACCAAAGAACGGGACCATTCCGTGTTGCCAGGAGATCTTCCCGGGCGGCTGACTCGCTGTCTCCCGCGACAACGTCCACGGAAACGTCTCCGACAGCCCGCCAAGCGTCAAGCTGTAAGGCATTGGAAGGTTCTGGAAGTGATCCGGCAGGAAGAACGGTCCCCGCTCGATCATCAAGATCCTGGCTGACGGGTCCCGGCCGAGCACACGCTCCGCGAAGGCGAACCCGCACACCCCGCTGCCCACGATGACGTGATCGAACCGCTCCTGTTCCCGCGCTCGCTTCCACGCATCTTCGGACAAGAAGAACACGTGATCCAGTACCTTCTGCGGCGTCGGGCTCTGCGGGCCAGGAGCGGGATACCCGTG
>DASTBN010000493.1:0-17710 GCA_035712045.1 Pseudonocardiaceae bacterium | reverse complement strand
ACCACCCAGCTCGCGGAGGTCTCGAACTATCTGGCCGGTGAGCGCGCTGACCTCGGCGCGGCGCTGCGGGAGCTGTCCCTCGCGCTCGGTGAGGTGGCCGCGTTCGTGCGGGATAACCGGGCGATCCTGCGCTCGAACGTGGACCGGCTCATCGAGGTGACCGCGGTGCTCGTGCGGCAGCGCGACGCGCTGGGCCAGATCCTGGACACCGCGCCCACCGCGCTGAGCAACCTGAACAACGCCTACAACTCCTCCTCCGGCACCCTGGACACCCGCCTCAACATCGAGGAACTGCGGGCCCCGCCGATCCTGCTGGTCTGCGAGCTGCTGCGCCGGGCCACCCCCCGGGAGGTGCCCGCCACCCTGGCCCAGGCCTGCCACTCGGTGGAACCCCAGCTCACCGGCGCCCTCCCGCTGCCAACAGCGGCGCAGGTGATCACCGCACTGGAAACCGGGCAGCCGCCGCCGCTGCCGATGCTGGCGATTCCTACCGTTCCCCGAGGCCAGCGATGACCCGGCCCATGGTGATCCCCGGCGCTGGGGTTCTCCGCGCTGGGGTTCTCCGCGCTGGGGTCCTCAGCATGGTGATGCTCTGTGCCGCGGGATGCGCCGGGCTGGCGAACGTGCCGCTGCCCGGCGGCGCGGACACCGGGACGAACCCCTACCGGATCACCGCGGAGTTCTCTGACGTGCTGGAACTGGTGCCGCAGTCCCTGGTGAAGGTCAACGATGTGTCGGTCGGTGCGGTCCGCGAGATCAGGCTCGCGCCGGAGAGCTGGCACGCGATCGTCACCCTGGAGCTGAACCGGAGCGTCGAGCTGCCCGCCAACGCGATCGCGCGGGTGCGCACCACCAGCTTGCTGGGGGAGAAGTTCGTGGACCTGGCCGCGCCCGCCGGTGAGCCAGCGGTGGGCCGGCTGGCCGACGGCGCACGGATCCCGATATCCCGGACCAGCCGCGCCACCGATGTCGAGGAGGTCCTGGGTGCGTTGTCGCTGCTGCTCAACGGCGGCGGAGTCGATCAGATCCGGACCATCGCCCGTGAGCTGAACGAGGCCCTGTCCGGTCACGAACCGCAGCTGCGCATGCTGCTGGGGGATCTCAACACCCTGAGCACTGGCCTGAACGAACGCAAAGCGGAGATCAACCGGGCGCTGGACGCGCTGAACCGGCTCTCGGCCACCCTGACGCGGCAACGCGGGCAGATCACGACCGCCCTGGACGGCCTGCCCCCGGGCCTGAAAGTGCTGGCCGACCAGCGGGCCCAGCTCACCGGCACCCTGGTGGCCCTGGACCGGCTCTCCGCGGTCGCCACCGGCACGATCAACCGCAGCCGTGACGACCTCGTCGCTGACCTGAAACTGCTGCAGCCCACGCTGACCCAACTGGCCAACGCGGGTGCCGACCTGCCCAACGCGCTGGGGCTCATCGCCACCTACCCGTTCACCGACGGCGCCGCCCGCGAAGCGTTCCAAGGCGACTACAGCAACCTCTACGTCCGGGCCGATCTGAACCTCGGCACGGTACTGGACAACCTCGCCTCCTCCGGCCAGCCCCTCATGGGGGTGCCCCCGCCCCTCGGGCAGCCGCTCGCCCCGGGCAGTCCCCCGCTCGGCCCGCTGGTCAGCGGGCTGTCCGGCCTGATCCCCCCACCGCCCTCCGCCGCGGGAGGCCCCTATGGCCCGGATCCCCAGGGCGGCGGTATGGGAGCGGTGCTCGCTCCGCTGCTGCGCTCCCCCCGGGGAGGACCGGCGTGATCAGCACCCGCGTCCGGCTCCAGCTGCTGGCGTTCGTCATCGTCACCGTGCTTGGGGTGGGTTACGTCAGCCTGCGTTACCTCGGCGCCGGGTCGCTGTTCGGTGCCGGTCCCTACCAGGTGACCCTGCAGCTCACCGACTCTGGCGGGATCTTCACCGGTGCCGATGTCACCTACCGCGGCGTCAGCGTCGGCCGGGTCGGGGCGTTACGGCTGACCAGCGCGGGCGTCGACGCGCAACTGGAGATCGCACCGGATGCCCCCCCGATCCCCGCCGACCTGAATGCCACGGTGAGTAACCTGTCCGTGCTCGGTGAGCAGTACGTCGATCTGCGGCCGGTGCGCCCGGATGGCCCTGCGCTGGCGGCCGGGTCGCTGATCCCGGCGTCCCGGGTCAGCACCCCGGTGCCGATCGGGGATCTCATCGCCAATCTGGACACCTTCATCCGCTCGGTGCCGCTGGAGTCGCTGCGCACCGTGGTGACGGAACTCGGCACCGCCACCACCGGCACCGGCCCCCAGCTGGCGGCGCTGCTGGATAGCACCGACGCGTTCACCCGTGAGGCCCTCGCGGCCCTGCCGCAGACGCTGACTCTGATCCGGGACGGGCGGGTGGTGCTGCGGACACAGAACGAGCAATCCAGCGCGATCGTCTCCTTCAGCCACGACCTCGCGCTGCTCGCCGCGCGGCTGCGCTCCTCCGACCCAGATATCCGCCGGCTGATCACCACCGCGCCGCAGGCGGCGACCCAGGTCAGCGGGTTGCTCCAGGACAGCGGCCCGCAGATCAGCCAGCTGCTCGCGGACCTGCTGACCACCTCCCGGGTCGCGCTGCCCCGCCAGGCCGCGATCCGGCACCTGCTGTCGGTGTACCCGGTGGTCACCGCCGGCACCGACTCCTCGGTGGTGCCCGATGATGGTTTCGCCCACCTTGGGCTGGTGCTCAACCTGTTCGACCCCTACGCCTGCGTGCGGGGCTATGAGAGCACTATCCGCCGACCCGCGACGGACACCACGCCGATCCCGGCGAACCGGGACGCGTACTGTGCGGAGCCGCCGGGAAGCCCGACGGACGTCCGCGGCACTCAGAACGTGCCGCGCGCCGGGACGCCGACCCCGGTCCCGGCGGGAACTCCCGGCCCGCCGCGGGGCAGGCCGATGGCCAGTGTTCCGCTCAGCACTATCACGTCGATCTTGGAGGGCTGAGCCCTGCGTATCCCGTGGTCACCCACTATCGCGCTGGGAGTGCCCGCCGTGCTTGCCCTCGGGGCCGCCGGCTGGTTCGGCGTGTCCTGGTATCAGGCCGCTCACGATGAGTCCCCGGACGGCGCCGTCGCCCGGGACCGGGTGGTCCAGGACGCGCAGCAAGCGACGATCAACCTCAATACCCTCGACTACCGGCGGGTGCAGGACGGGCTGGCGCTCTGGGAGCAATCCGCCAGCGGTGCCCTGCTGGATGAGGTGCGGGCCAACCGGGCCACCTACGCGCGGATCATCACCGACTCAAGGACATCCACCACCGCAGCGGTCCTCGACGGCGCGGTCGCCGAGTTTGACGAGCGCGCCGGGACGGCCCGAGTGCTGGTCGGGGTGGACGTCACGACCAGCCGCGAAGGCGCCGAGGCCACCTGCGTCCGGCGGCGGATGCAGGTGGAGATGCGTCGCGCGGGCAACGTCTGGAAGGCCGACAAGCTGGCGCCGGTCGGCGCGGCGAACCCGGTGCCCGGGGCCTGCCCTTCGGTCGCCTCCTCAGCCGGGCCGCCGTCACCGAGGTAGCTCACTGGCAGTTAGGCAGATCGTGCCGCCATTTCCTACCCGCTCGTCACGGCCAAACCCGCTGCGCCGACGCCCGAGGGTCGCCGGACGGCGCTATCCCGCCGATCGCCCCGCGCCGGGCGGCATCTCGCCGCCCCGGCGGCACCGGATCGCGGCCCAGGCCGCCCTGATCGCCGTCCTGGTGACCGGGCTCGTTCTCGCGGTGTGGTTCCGCAGCGAGGCGAAGGCGCAGGGTGATGCGGCGGCGGTCGGCCATCGCGCGTTGCTCGCCCAGGTCACCGGGCAGGTCCGGGAGGGCGTCGAACGCGTCTTTTCCTACGATTTCACCCGGCTCGATGACAACGAGCGGGCGGCGGCCGCAGTGATCAC
This sequence comes from Pseudonocardiaceae bacterium, assembly GCA_035712045.1. Taxonomy (GTDB): domain Bacteria; phylum Actinomycetota; class Actinomycetes; order Mycobacteriales; family Pseudonocardiaceae. Next base: position 13,809 of record DASTBN010000493.1, on the reverse strand, counting down.
CGGCGCATTCGCCCGCGACTACCCGCGCCAGTTCGCCCGGGTTCGTGAGCTGGCGCCGGGGCAGCAAGCCGTGGTGGTGGCGACCGTCCCCGCGCTGGCTGTCAAGGTACTCGATGGCGACCGGGCGATCGTCGTGGTATTCATCGACCAGCAGGCCACTCGCGGCGGGCAGGCGGCGCCACTCCTGGCCGCAGGACGGCTGCGGGTCACCGCGCAGCGAGTCGATGACAGCTGGAAGCTCGCCGGTGTACAGCCGTTTTGATCCCAGCCGCAATCCTCCCGACATTCCCTGAGGCATATGCTGGGCCGATCGGCCGAACCGATCGGCAATTAGCCGCTGATCGTGCACATTCGACCACTGATCGGACGACGAACTCTTGACGGGGGGCGGCTAGCAGGTCACTCTAGGACCACGCGGACGCCGATTTCTTTCGGCACTGGACAGTCGCCGTCCTTGCGGCTAGACTGCCTCTTTGCGCTGCCCTTTTCCCGCCTCCCGCGCAGTGTGCCCTGGAACCTGGGTCAGTCTGGACCCGTGTGCCCTGGCTCCTGCGCGCGGCGAGTTCAGGACTGCCGCGACTTAAGGACCGTGCCCGACTCTACATCGGTTCAGTGACAGCCGCATCGACGCAACACCGGCACCATCCCACAACTACATCAGCAACTGCACCAACACCGCGCCGGGAGTGTGGTCCCCAGCTGGCCCCGCCAGCAGGCCGCCGATCCTGCGCTCGGCAGCGCTAGTGTTCGGAAGGACGCAATCTTGGCAGTCTCCCGCCCGACCAAGACCTCTGCGAACAACTCATCATCCCGTCTCCCGGGAGCCCCCGCCCGGCCGTCTTTCGCGAAGATCCGTGAGCCGCTGCAGGTGCCTAACCTGCTGGACCTGCAGCTCCAATCTTTCGAGTGGCTGGTTGGTGCCGACGAGTGGTACCAGCGCCGGATCGACGAGGGTGACGAAGACCCCATCGGCGGTCTCGCCGAGGTGCTCGAGGAGATCTCTCCCATCGAGGACTTCTCCGGCTCGATGTCACTGTCCTTCTCCGACCCCCGCTTCGACGAGGTCAAGGCCACCGTCGAGGAGTGCCGGGACAAGGACATGACCTATGCCGCGCCCCTGTTCGTCACCGCCGAGTTCACCAACAACAACACCGGTGAGATCAAGTCCCAGACGGTGTTCATGGGTGATTTCCCGATGATGACGCCCAAGGGCACGTTCATCATCAACGGCACCGAGCGGGTCGTGGTCTCGCAGCTGGTCCGCTCACCCGGCGTGTACTTCGACCACGCTGTGGACAAGACCACCGACAAGGACGTCTACAGCGTCCGGATCATCCCCAGCCGCGGCGCCTGGCTGGAATTCGACGTTGACAAGCGTGACACGGTCGGCGTCCGGATCGACCGCAAGCGGCGCCAGCCGGTGACCGTGCTGCTCAAGGCCCTGGGCTGGACAACCGAGCGGATCGCCGCCCGGTTCGCCCACTCCGAGACCCTGCTGGCCACCCTGGAGAAGGACCACACTGGCGGCCCTGATGAGGCGCTGCTGGATATCTACCGCAAGCTGCGCCCGGGTGAGCCGCCCACGAAGGAGAGCGCCCAGGCCCTGCTGGAGAACCTGTTCTTCAAGGTCAAGCGTTACGACCTGGCCAAGGTGGGCCGGTACAAGGCCAACAAGAAGCTGGGCCTGGACCTGCCTTACCGCAGCGGGGTGCTCACCGAAGACGACATCGTTACCACCATCGACTACCTCGTCCGGCTGCACGCCGGGGAGACGAGCATGCCCGCCGCGGCTGGTGAGCCTGGCGACACGGTATCGGTGGAAACCGACGACATCGACCACTTCGGCAACCGTCGGCTGCGCACTGTGGGCGAGCTGATCCAGAACCAGATCCGGGTCGGCCTCTCCCGCATGGAACGCGTCGTCCGGGAGCGGATGACCACCCAGGACGTCGAGGCCATCACGCCGCAGACCCTGATCAACATCCGCCCTGTGGTGGCGGCGATCAAGGAGTTCTTCGGCACCTCCCAGCTGTCCCAGTTCATGGATCAGACCAACCCCCTCGCCGGGCTGACGCACAAGCGGCGCCTGTCGGCGCTGGGTCCCGGTGGCCTGTCCCGGGAACGGGCTGGCTTCGAGGTCCGGGACGTGCACTCGTCCCACTACGGCCGGATGTGCCCGATCGAGACCCCGGAAGGCCCGAACATTGGTTTGATCGGCTCATTGTCTTCATACGCCCGGGTCAACCCGTTCGGCTTCATCGAGACGCCTTACCGCAAGGTCGTCGACGGCCACGTCACTTCGCAGATCGACTACCTCACCGCCGACGAAGAGGACCGGCATGTCATCGCGCAGGCCAACGCGGTCCTGCGGGAGGACGGTTCCTTCGCTGAGGACCGCGTGCTGGTCCGGCGCAAGGGCGGCAGCGAGGTCGACTCGATCGACCCGCGCGGGATCGACTACATGGACGTCTCGCCGCAGCAGATGGTCTCCGTGGCGACCGCGATGATCCCGTTCGTCGAGCACGATGACGCCAACCGGGCCCTGATGGGCGCTAACATGCAGCGCCAGGCGGTGCCGCTGCTGCGCAGCGAGTCGCCGCTGGTCGGCACCGGTATGGAGCTGCGGGCGGCGGTCGACGCCGGCGATGTAGTGGTCGCCGAGAAGCCCGGTGTGGTCGAGGAGTTGTGCGCCGACTACATCACCGTGATGGCCGATGACGGCAGTCGGCTGACGTACCGGATGCACAAGTTCCACCGCTCCAACCAGGGAACCTGCACCAACCAGCGGCCCATTGTGGCCGAAGGGGACCGGGTCGAAGCCGGTCAGGTCATCGCCGACGGGCCGTGTACCGACACCGGTGAGATGGCCCTGGGCAAGAACCTGCTCGTGGCGATCATGCCCTGGGAAGGCCACAACTACGAGGACGCCATCATCCTGAGCCAGCGACTGGTGCAGGACGACGTGCTCACCTCGATCCACATCGACGAGCACGAGATCGACGCCCGGGACACCAAGCTGGGCGCCGAGGAGATCACCCGGGACATCCCGAACGTCTCCGAGGAAGTGCTCGCGGATCTGGACGAGCGGGGCATCATCCGGATCGGTGCCGAGGTCCAGGCCGGCGACATCCTGGTCGGCAAGGTCACGCCCAAGGGCGAGACCGAGCTGACCCCCGAGGAGCGGCTGCTGCGGGCCATTTTTGGTGAGAAGGCCCGCGAGGTCCGCGACACCAGCCTTAAAGTCCCCCACGGTGAGACCGGCAAGGTCATCGGCATCCGGGTGTTCTCCCGTGATGACGACGATGAGCTCTCACCTGGGGTCAACGAGCTGGTCCGGGTCTACGTTGCGCAGAAGCGCAAGATTCAGGACGGCGACAAGCTCGCCGGTCGGCACGGCAACAAGGGCGTCATCGGCAAGATCCTCCCCATCGAGGACATGCCGTTCCTGCCGGACGGGACGCCGGTGGACATCATCCTCAACACCCACGGTGTGCCCCGACGGATGAACATCGGGCAGATCCTGGAAACCCACCTCGGCTGGATCGCCAAGAGCGGCTGGTCGATCAACGGCGACCCGGACTGGGCCTCCCGGCTCCCCGAGGAGCTCTACTCCGCCGATCCGGGCACGGTGGTCGCCACGCCGGTGTTCGACGGCGCGCAGGAAGAGGAGATCACCGGGCTGCTCAGCTCGACGCTGCCCAACCGGGACGGCGAGCAGATGGTCGGGCCCGACGGCAAGGCCCAGCTGTTCGATGGCCGCACCGGTGAGCCGTATCCGTACCCTGTCGCTGTCGGCTACATGTACATCATCAAGCTGCTGCACCTGGTCGATGACAAGATTCACGCCCGCTCGACCGGTCCCTACTCGATGATCACACAGCAGCCGCTCGGTGGTAAGGCGCAGTTCGGCGGCCAGCGCTTCGGCGAGATGGAATGCTGGGCGATGCAGGCCTATGGGGCGGCGTACACCCTGCAGGAACTGCTGACGATCAAGTCCGATGACGTGCTCGGCCGGGTGAAGGTGTACGAGGCCATCGTCAAGGGCGAGAACATTCCCGAGCCCGGAATTCCCGAATCGTTCAAGGTGTTGCTCAAAGAGCTGCAGTCACTGTGTCTCAACGTCGAGGTGCTCTCCAGTGACGGCGCGGCGATCGAGATGAGGGATTCCGACGATGAAGACCTGGAACGGGCCGCCGCCAACCTCGGCATCAACCTCTCCCGCAACGAGTCCCCATCAGTAGACGACGTCGTGCAGTAACGACTCCCAGACCGCGTCCGGCGCGGGGGTGGTCCTCCCGCCCACCCTCGCGCCGCACGCACCAGGAACGAACTAGCCAGCGCGTAGGCGCAGACCACAGATTTGATCAACACTAGAGCTTAATCAACAGCAGGGGAGAAGGAACCAGACGTGCTCGACGTCAACTTCTTCGACGAGCTCCGCATCGGCCTCGCGACCGCAGACGACATCCGTCAGTGGTCCTACGGCGAGGTCAAAAAGCCGGAGACCATCAACTACCGCACGCTCAAGCCGGAGAAGGACGGGCTTTTCTGCGAAAAAATCTTCGGTCCCACCCGGGACTGGGAATGCTACTGCGGCAAGTACAAGCGGGTCCGTTTCAAGGGCATCATCTGTGAGCGCTGTGGCGTCGAGGTCACCCGGGCCAAGGTGCGTCGCGAGCGGATGGGGCACATCGAGCTGGCCGCGCCGGTCACACACATCTGGTACTTCAAGGGCGTCCCGAGTCGGCTGGGTTACTTGCTTGACCTGGCCCCCAAGGACCTCGAGAAGATCATTTACTTCGCAGCGTACGCGATCACCGGGGTGAACACCGAAGAACGGCACAACGATCTCCCCACCCTGGAGAGCGAGATCGGAGTGCAGCGCAAGCGCCTGGAGAACCGCCGCGACGCCGACATCGAGGCCCGCGCGCAGAAACTGGAAGCCGACCTCGCCGAGCTGGAGGCCGAAGGCGCCAAGAGCGACGTGCGGCGCAAGGTCAAAGAGGGCGGCGAGCGCGAGATGCGCCAGCTCCGGGACCGCGCCCAGCGCGAGATCGACCGGCTCGATGAGATCTGGGAGACCTTCACCAAGCTCGAGGTCGGCCAGCTCATCGTGGACGAGCTGCTGTACCGGGAGCTGTATGACCGCTACGGCGACTACTTCACCGGCGCCATGGGTGCCGAGGCGATCCAGAAGCTCATGGAGAACTTCGACATCGACGCCGAGTCGGAGAACCTGCGCGAGGTCATCCGCACCGGGAAAGGTCAGAAGAAACTGCGGGCGCTCAAGCGCCTGAAGGTGGTCGCGGCGTTCCAGGTGACCCGCAACAACCCGATGGGAATGGTGCTGGACTGCGTTCCGGTGATCCCGCCGGACCTGCGGCCCATGGTGCAGCTCGACGGTGGCCGCTTCGCCACCTCCGACCTTAACGACCTGTACCGCCGGGTAATCAACCGGAACAACCGGCTCAAGCGGCTCATCGACCTCGGCGCGCCCGAGATCATCGTCAACAACGAGAAGCGGATGCTGCAGGAGGCCGTCGATGCGCTGTTCGACAACGGCCGCCGCGGGCGCCCGGTGACCGGTCCCGGAAACCGGCCGCTGAAATCGCTGTCCGATCTGCTTAAGGGCAAGCAGGGCCGGTTCCGGCAGAACCTGCTCGGCAAGCGTGTCGATTACTCCGGCCGTTCGGTCATCGTGGTCGGCCCGCAGCTGAAACTGAACCAGTGCGGCCTGCCCAAGCAGATGGCGCTCGAGCTGTTCAAGCCGTTCGTGATGAAGCGCCTGGTGGATCTCAACCACGCGCAGAACATCAAGTCGGCCAAGCGGATGGTGGAGCGGCAGCGCTCCCAGGTGTGGGACGTGCTCGAAGAGGTCATCACCGAGCACCCGGTGCTGCTCAACCGGGCCCCGACCCTGCACCGCCTGGGCATTCAGGCCTTCGAGCCGCAGCTGGTCGAGGGCAAGGCGATCCAGCTGCACCCGCTGGTCTGCGAGGCGTTCAACGCGGACTTCGACGGGGACCAGATGGCGGTGCATCTGCCGCTCTCGGCCGAGGCGCAGGCCGAGGCCCGGGTGCTGATGCTCTCCAGTAACAACATCCTCTCCCCGGCCTCGGGCCGCCCGCTGGCCATGCCCCGGCTGGACATGGTCACCGGCCTGTTCCACCTCACCAAGATGCGTGAGGGTGACACCGGCGAGGGCCGCTCGTTCTCCTCACCCGCTGAGGCGCTGATGGCGCTGGACCGGGGCACGATCGGGCTGCAGGCTAAGATCCGGGTCCGACTGCGCGGCGTGGTCCCGCCGCTGGCCGAGCAGGAGGGGCTCCGGGAAACCCAGGGCTGGCAGCTGGGCGGGCCGTGGATCGCGGAAACGACCGTGGGCCGGGTGCTGTTCAACGAGCTGCTGCCCGAGGACTACCCCTACGTCAACGACGTGCTGCCCAAGAAGCGGCAGGCGGCGATCGTCAACGATCTCGCCGAGCGGTACCCGATGGTTTCGGTCGCCCAGACGCTGGACAAGCTCAAGGACGCCGGTTTCCACTGGGCCACCCGCTCCGGGGTGACCTTGTCCAGCTCCGATGTGGTGGTGCCCGAGTCCAAGCAGGAGATCCTCGATCAGTACGAGGCCCGGGCCGACCAGGTGGAGAAGCGTTACCAGCGCGGTGTGCTCTCCCACGAGGAGCGCAACGGCGAGCTGGTGAAGATCTGGTCGCAGGCCACCGACGAGGTCGCCAGGGCGATGGAGGCCAACTTCCCCGCGGACAACCCGGTCTACACGATCGTGTCCTCCGGGGCGGCCGGGAACATGACACAGGTCCGGTCGCTGGCCGGGATGCGTGGCCTGGTCTCCAACCCCAAGGGTGAGTACATCCCGCGGCCGATCAAGCACAACTTCCGCGAGGGCCTGTCCGTGCTGGAGTACTTCATCGCCACGCACGGTGCCCGCAAGGGCCTGGCCGACACCGCCCTGCGGACAGCGGACTCCGGGTACCTGACCCGGCGCCTGGTGGACGTCTCCCAGGACGTCATCGTCCGCGAGCACGACTGCGGCACCGAGCGCGGCATCCAGATGCCGGTCGCCGAGCCGGGACCGGACGGGCGCCTGGTCCGGCACCGGTACGCGCAGACCAGCGTGTATGCCCGCTGCACCGCTGAGGAAGTGGTTGGTGACTCCGGTTCGGTGCTGATGACCCGGGGCGCGGACCTGGGTGACCCGGCGATCGACGCGCTCGTGGCCGCCGGGATCAGGCGGGTGAAGGTGCGCTCGGTGCTGACCTGCGAGTCCGCCAGCGGGGTGTGCGCGGTGTGCTACGGCCGCTCGATGGCCACCGGCAAGCTCGTCGACGTGGGTGAGGCGGTCGGCATCGTGGCCGCGCAGTCCATCGGTGAGCCCGGCACGCAGCTGACGATGCGTACCTTCCACCAGGGCGGGATCGTCGGTGAGGACATCACCACCGGTCTGCCCCGGGTGCAGGAGCTGTTCGAGGCCCGGGTGCCCAAGGGCATGGCGCCGATCGCGGACGCCGATGGCCGGGTCCGCGTCGAGGACGGCGAGAAGTTCTGGAAGATCACCATCATCCCGGATGATGGCAGCGATGAGATCGTCTACGACAAACTGTCCAAGCGGCAGCGGCTCGCGGTAATCTCCGTCGACGGCAGTGAGCGGCAGCTGGCCGATGATGACCACGTCAGCGTGGGGCAGAAGCTGCTTGAGGGGGTGGTGGACCCGCATGAGGTCCTGCGCGTGATGGGGCCCCGGGAGGTGCAGCTGCACCTGGTCCGCGAGGTCCAGCAGGTGTACCGCTCCCAGGGTGTGGACATCCACGACAAGCACATCGAGGTCATCGTCCGGCAGATGCTGCGCCGGGTGACGATCATCGAGTCGGGTGCCACCGAGTTCCTGCCCGGCGGGCTCGCCGAGCGGGGCGAGTTCGAGTCGGAGAACCGCAGGGTTGTCGCCGAGGGTGGTGAGCCAGCCTCCGGCCGCCCGGTCCTCATGGGGATCACCAAGGCCTCGCTGGCCACCGAGTCGTGGCTGTCCGCGGCGTCGTTCCAGGAGACCACCAAGATCCTCACCGACGCGGCGATCCAGGGCAAGAGCGACAAGCTCCTCGGCCTGAAAGAGAATGTGATCATCGGCAAGCTGATCCCCGCTGGTACCGGCATCAGCCGCTATCGCAACATCGAGGTCCAGCCCACCGAGGAGGCCCGCGCCGCCGCGTACACGATCCCCTCGTACGACGACGGCTACTACACACCGGATGTGTTCGGCGCCGGAACCGGAGCGGCCGTCCCCCTGGACGACTACGACTTCGGCCGCGACTACCGCTAGAACACCTGTTCACACCCGGCTATGATCGCCGTTTGGGTGTCGTGAACGACACAATTTGTCGCTTTCGACACCCAAACGGTGATCATGGGTCGACCGGTGACCTTGAAGAGTCACCAGCGGCGGGCGGGACGTCCCAGCTGGCGAGGACCTCGGCGGCGTCGGTGCCGGGTGGTTCGGGTGGGGTTGGCGGCTCGGGCGTGGTGCGGGAGAAGCGGGGTGCGGGGGCGGCCTGAGGAACTCCGCCGACGGTGATGATGGTGCCGCGCGCGCTGATGTGCGGGTGCGTGGCTACCTCGGAGAATGACAGGACCGGGCTCACACACGCGTCCGCTCCCTCGAACACGGTGACCCACTCGTCGCGGGTGCGAGTCGCGAAGGCGGCGGCGAGGTGCTCTCGGAGCACGGGCCACCCAGCTGGGTCTGACTGCTCAGGCAGATCGGCTTCGCTGAGCCCGAGGCCTGCCAGCAGCTGCGCGTAAAATCGTGGTTCCAGCGCGCCCACCGCGACATATCGGCCGTCAGCGCAGGCGTAGGTGTCGTAGTAGGGAGCGCCCGAGTCGAGCAGGTTGGTGCCCCGAGTCTCGCTCCACCATCCGCAGGCACGTAATGACCAGAACAGCTGGGCCAGCGCGCTGACTCCGTCTACCACGGCGGCGTCCACGACCTGACCGGCACCGGAGCGCTCCCGTTCCCACAGTGCGGCCAGCACACCCATCACCAGGAACATTGAGCCACCCCCGAAGTCACCGGCCAGGTTGAGCGGAGGGACCGGCTTGCCGCCACGGGGCCCGATGGCGTGCAGCACGCCTGACACCGCGAGGTAGTTGATGTCGTGCCCGGCACGGCGGGCCAGCGGCCCGTCCTGCCCCCATCCCGTCATCCGCGCGTACACCAGCCGCCGGTTACGGGCCTGGCACTCGGCCGGGCCGATGCCCAGCCGCTCGGCCACACCCGGGCGCCAGCCTTCGATCAGCACATCGGCCCGCTCCGCCAGCCGCAGCAGGGTCTCCCGGCCAGCCCGGTCCTTCAGGTCAAGCGCGATCGAGCGCCGCCCCCGGAGCAGCTGGTCCGGTGAGGGCGGGGCGAGCTGGGGGCCCCTGTCGGCGGGCCGCTCCACCCGGATCACATCGGCATCCAGATCCGCCAGCAGCATCGCCGCATGCGGAGCCGGCCCGATCCCCGCCAGCTCCACCACCCGCAGCCCCGCCAGTGGTCCCGGCACCGGTCCTCATCCTCCTTCGCTTGACTCGCTCGATGCGGCTGGTTTCCGGTGTTCTTGACCCCGTTTTGACGGCTGGTGAATAGGCCAGGTATCCTGGTATCCGGGCCCGACCCCTGGTCGGGCAGCTGCGTATGCCTGTTGGCAGCGTGCCTGTTGGCGCTGTGCCGCTGAAGCGGACCCGGTGCCAGCGCCGCCCAGCTCCCGTCGGGTTTTCCTGACTGATCGGCTGGGCTCACCGCGACACGCCCGACCGCAGGATACGGAGCGACCGGCCGCGCAACGCCTGGCGGCTGCCCGGCAGGATGTAACGTGGCACGCAGATGACACACCAACACAGCACCACCAGACACCACCAGACGCGCGGGCACGCGTGTCTAAAGACGAGGAAAGCTGGTCCATGCCTACCATCCAGCAGCTGGTCCGCAAGGGCCGCGAGGACAAACTCGCGAAGACCAAGACCGCAGCGCTGAAGGGGAGCCCGCAGCGGCGCGGAGTATGCACCCGCGTCTACACGACGACCCCGAAGAAGCCGAACTCGGCACTGCGTAAGGTCGCCCGGGTCCGGCTGACCAGCTCGGTCGAGGTCACCGCGTACATCCCGGGTGAGGGCCACAACCTCCAGGAGCACTCCATGGTCCTGGTGCGCGGTGGCCGGGTGAAGGACCTGCCCGGGGTCCGTTACAAAATCATTCGCGGGTCGCTGGATACTCAGGGTGTCAAGGGCCGTAAGCAGGCCCGCAGCCGTTACGGGGCGAAGAAGGAGAAGGGCTAATGCCTCGCAAAGGTCCCGCCCCGAAGCGGCCACTGCACTCCGACCCGGTCTACGCATCCCCGGTTGTGACCCAGCTCGTCAACAAGGTCCTGGTCCGGGGCAAGCGCTCGCTGGCCGAGAGGATCGTGTACCAGGCGCTGGAAGGGTGCCGGGAGAAGACTGGGACCGACCCCGTGGTGACCCTCAAGCGCGCGCTGGACAACGTCAAGCCCGCCATCGAGGTCAAGAGCCGCCGCGTGGGCGGGGCGACCTACCAGGTCCCGGTGGAGGTGCGGGCCACCCGCTCCACGACTCTCGCGCTGCGCTGGCTGATCGCCTTCTCCCGGCAGCGCCGGGAAAAGACCATGGTGGATCGCCTGATGAACGAACTGCTCGATGCCAGCAATGGTCTCGGGGCGAGTGTGAAACGCCGCGAGGACACCCACAAGATGGCCGAGTCCAACAGGGCTTTCGCGCACTACCGCTGGTGACGCGAATCACACATATCGAGATATTTAGGGATGAGTTCAGTGGCACGTGAGGTGCTGACCGACCTGGCCAGGGTCCGCAACATCGGGATCATGGCGCATATCGACGCGGGCAAAACCACTACCACCGAGCGGGTCCTGTTCTACACCGGGATCAACTACAAGATCGGTGAAGTGCACGACGGCGCCGCCACGATGGACTGGATGGAGGAGGAGCAGAGGCGCGGCATCACCATCACCTCCGCCGCGACCACCACCTTCTGGAACGACCACCAGATCAATATCATCGACACGCCCGGCCACGTCGACTTCACTGTCGAGGTCGAGCGATCGCTGCGGGTCCTTGATGGCGCCGTCGCGGTTTTCGACGGCAAAGAAGGCGTGGAGCCCCAGTCCGAGACGGTGTGGCGCCAGGCCGACAAATACGACGTCCCGCGCATTTGCTTCGTCAACAAGATGGACAAGCTCGGCGCGGACTTCTACTTCACCGTGCGGACCATCCGCGAGCGCCTCGGCGCGACCCCGCTGGTCATCCAGCTGCCGATCGGCTCCGAGTCCGACTTCCAGGGTGTTGTCGACCTGGTCGGCATGCGTGCCCTGACCTGGCGCGGGGAAGTCCAGAAGGGCGAGGACTACACCGTCGAGGAGATCCCGGCGGATCTGGCCGAGGCCGCCGCTGAATACCGGGAGAAGCTCCTGGAAGCCGTCGCCGAGGCAGACGACGAGCTCATGGAGCTTTACCTCGGTGGTGAGGAACTCAGCACCGAGCAGATCAAGGCGGGTATCCGCAAGCTCACCGTGAGCAGCCAGGCCTACCCGGTGCTGTGCGGCTCGGCGTTCAAGAACAAGGGCGTGCAGCCCATGCTGGACGCGGTGATCGACTATCTGCCCTCCCCGCTGGATGTGCCACCGGTGGCGGGCCAGCTGCCCGACGGCACCCCGGCAACCCGGGAACCGTCGATCGACGAGCCATTCGCCGCGCTCGCCTTCAAGATCGCCGCCCATCCGTTCTTCGGGAAGCTGACCTACGTCCGGGTCTACTCCGGCCGGATCGCCGCTGGCTCACAGGTGATCAACTCGACCAAGGAGCGCAAGGAGCGCATCGGCAAGCTCTTCCAGATGCACTCCAACAAGGAGAACCCGGTCGATGAGGCCCGGGCCGGTCACATCTACGCGATGATCGGCCTGAAGGAGACCACCACGGGTGACACGCTCTGCGATCCGCAGTCGCCGATCATTCTGGAGTCGATGACCTTCCCCGAGCCGGTCATCCAGGTCGCCATCGAGCCCAAGACCAAGAGCGACCAGGAGAAGTTGGGCACGGCCATCCAGCGGCTGGCTGAGGAAGACCCCACCTTCCAGATCAAGCTCGACGACGAGACCGGTCAGACGATCATCTCGGGGATGGGCGAGCTGCATCTTGAGGTGCTGGTAAACCGGATGCGCAGCGACTTCAAGGTCGAGGCGAACATTGGCAAGCCGCAGGTGGCCTACCGCGAGACGATCCGCAAGACGGTCGAGAAGCTTGAGTACACCCACCGTAAGCAGACCGGTGGCTCCGGTCAGTTCGCCCGTGTGATCATCAAACTCGAGCCATTGCCGAGCACCGATGGCGCGCTGTACGAGTTCGACAACGTCATCACCGGCGGGCGGATCCCCAAGGAGTACATCCCCTCAGTCGACGCTGGGGCGCAGGACGCCATGCAGTACGGCGTGCTGGCGGGTTACCCGCTGGTCGGGCTGAAGGTCACCCTGCTCGATGGTGCCTACCACGAAGTGGACTCCTCCGAGATGGCCTTCAAGATCGCTGGATCGATGGCGCTCAAGGAGGCCGCCCGCAAGGCCGGCCCGGTCATCCTGGAACCGATGATGTCGGTCGAGGTGACCACTCCCGAGGACTACATGGGTGACGTCATCGGTGACCTGAACTCCCGGCGCGGCCAGATCCAGCAGATGGAGGAGCGCAGCGGATCCCGTGTCGTCAAGGCGCTGGTCCCGCTCTCGGAGATGTTCGGTTACGTCGGTGACTTGCGCTCGCGCACCCAGGGCCGGGCGAACTACACCATGCAATTCGATTCCTACGCCGAGGTCCCAGCCAACGTCTCCAAGGAGATCATCGCGAAGGCGACGGGCGAGTGAGCATCGCAGCGCAGCGAGGAGCGCAACGAGCCCGGAGCCGAGCGGAGGGCTCAGCGAAGGCGACGGGCGAGTAAGCGCGCTACCAGACAATCCTGATCACGAGAACGAGTCCAGGAGGACGAGGCCAGTGGCGAAGGCGAAGTTCCAACGCACCAAGCCGCATGTCAACATCGGAACCATTGGTCACATTGACCACGGCAAGACCACGCTGACCGCGGCGATCACAAAGGTTCTGCACGACAAGTTCCCGGACCTCAACGAGGTCTCGGCGTTCGACTCGATCGACAAGGCCCCCGAAGAGCGGCAGCGGGGCATCACGATCTCGATCGCGCACGTCGAGTACCAGACTGAGAAGCGGCACTACGCCCACGTCGACTGCCCCGGGCACGCGGACTACATCAAGAACATGATCACCGGCGCGGCCCAGATGGATGGCGCCATCCTGGTGGTGGCCGCCACCGACGGCCCGATGCCGCAGACCCGCGAGCACGTGCTGCTAGCCCGCCAGGTCGGCGTGCCCTACATCGTCGTCGCGCTGAACAAGGCGGACATGGTCGACGATGAGGAGATCATGGAGCTTGTCGAGCTCGAGGTTCGTGAGCTGCTCTCCAGCCAGGAGTACCCGGGCGATGACCTGCCCATCGTCCGCGTCTCGGCGCTGAAGGCCCTGGAAGGCGACGCCGAGTGGGGCGAGAAGCTCCTCGAGCTGATGAACGCCGTGGATGACAACATCCCCGAGCCGGTCCGTGAGATCGAGAAGCCGTTCCTCATGCCGATCGAGGATGTCTTCACCATCACCGGTCGCGGCACCGTCGTCACCGGCCGGATCGAGCGCGGCATCGTCAAGGTCAACGAGACCGTCGACATCGTCGGA
>DASTBN010000492.1:0-2029 GCA_035712045.1 Pseudonocardiaceae bacterium | reverse complement strand
ATAAGGCGGGTACGCGCGCGCTGGCACCGACCGGGCGCTGGTCACCGAGTGTCACCCGGCTCTTGGCCTGATTTCGCACGGATCGCTGACTCGGGCGGCCTCGCCGTGCTGTCCGGTGGTTCAAGGCACCGTCCAGATGTGAGGGTCATGAGCCTCCGGAGCTGGCCGGGTTCGCTCTCAGCCGGACTCGGCTCGGCATATCGTTGGCAGCGGGAAGTAACTGCCAAGATCGAGTTACGTCATTGCATTGATAGCCCTTCTTCTACAGATCTCTAATGGTGGGGGTTACAGAAGGGTGTGAGGTCGAGCCCGGTGCTGGCGAGGAAGCCATCTAGGAGACTGGGCCGGTACTGCATCCGTTTGAGCCGGGTCTTCACCAGCGCGGTCAGCTGGGCGATGTTGTGTTTGGCCAGGTTGGCCAGCGACCGCTTGAGGTGCGACCAGACCGGTTCGACCGGGTTGAGTTCGTGGGCATAGGGCGGGAGCTGATAGACGGTCAGCCAGTCCCGGGCGGCGATCAGCTCGGCCATCGCGGCGCTGACGTGGGTGTTCAGGTTGTCCCAGACCACCACCAGCGGGCCGCTGAGCTGCTGGTGCGCATCATCCAGCAGCCAGGCGTAACCGGTCTCGGTGAAGCCCTTGCGCTGGCCGGCCCGGTGCCTGCGGCCGGTGCGGGTGCGGTAGATCAGCCGGGGCCGGCACCCGGGCTTGACGCAGATCAGGGCGGCTAGGGACAGCCGCGGGCTGTTGCGGGCGGTCACCCGCACCACGGGGGTGTGGCCGCGGCGGCCCCAGGTGCGGCCCTTGGGCGGCCTTAAGCCCTGGCCGGACTCGTCTTCGAAGCAGAGCCAGGCGCCCAGGTCCGCCGCCGTCCTTTTATCACCGGCCAGTCCGCCCCCTTCCAGGCGGCGATGGCCGCCTCGTCCCGCTCAGCGGCCTGCCGGGCCGGGACCTGCACGCTCCACCCGATCCGGTGCAGCAGCAGGTCCAGCCCAGCCAGCGTGTAGTCCACCCGGAACCGGCGGCGCACCAGCTCGGCGATCCGTGCCAGCGTCCAGCACTGGTCTTCCACCCACCCCCAGGCGGCCGGCCCAGCGTCCAGCACCGTCTGCAGTTCGCGCAGCTGGGCCGGGGACAGCTTGCACCGCGCACCACCCGGCCCCCTGGAGGCCAGCGCCACCCGCCCCCCGGCGGCTAACGCCCGCCGCCACCGGTTGGCCGACATCCGGGTCACCCGGAACCGCCGGGCCACCTCCCGGTCGCTGGCCCCCGCCTCGATTAACTCCGCTGCCGCCAGCCGCACCCGCTCACGCTGGACCCGCTCAGCCGCGGTCAGCCCACCACCATCGGGATACCTCATGCCTCCGGCATAGCGCACCCGGCGCCGGCCGTCAGCAGAGCCTGTAACCCTCGTACTTAAAGACCTTTAGCGGTGCATCGAGTGCCCAGGTCAAGGCGGTCAGAGGCTCCGATCGGTCGGATTCCCAAGCTGATAGTGCGGGTTCGATTCCCGTCACCCGCTCCACCACGAAACCGCAGCTCACAGTGCTGAGCCTCGTTGGCGCCTTCCGCTCGGCAGCTCTCCGCAGCCCCATTCGTGCAATTAACGTGCAATTAGCCTGCTGGCACAGGCGCGCCCGAAGCGCCATCGTCTCCTCTCTCATCGCCCGCCTGCTGAGCCTCGACGTGCGCATCCATGGCCTCGGCGATGGCCTGGTCAGCACCCCGGGCCGCGTGCTGGTAGATGATCGCAGCGCGCTCGCTGTCGTGACCCATCCGGACCATCAGATCCCGGAGCCCCGCGCCGCTGGCCGCCGCGAAGACGTTCCCCGTGTGGCGGAGATCGTGAAAGTGCAGACCCTCGGCGCCGATAGCTCGCGCCGCGTGCGGCCAGCCCGAGAGCTTGTTGAAGTTGCCACGCCGCAGTGGGCCGCCCTTGGCGCCCGGAAAGACCAGCGCTCCCGGCTCCGGGCCTACGAACAGGGACAGATGCCCTTGCAGCACGGGCCTGATCACCTTCGGGAAGCCG
>DASTBN010000491.1:0-8811 GCA_035712045.1 Pseudonocardiaceae bacterium | reverse complement strand
CGCCGAGCACGGTGTGGAGGCCTTGATCGCGATCGGCGGCGAGGACACGCTGGGGGTGGCCAGCCGGCTGAGCGAGGAGGGGCTGTTCGTGGCCGGGGTGCCCAAGACCATCGACAATGACCTGAGCGCTACCGACTACACCTTCGGCTTCGACACCGCGGTGCACATCGCGACCGAGGCGATCGACCGGTTGCGGACCACCGCCGAATCCCATCACCGGGCCGCCGTCGTCGAGGTGATGGGCCGCCACGCGGGCTGGATCGCGCTGCATTCCGGCATGGCTGGCGGGGCGAACGCGATCCTGATCCCGGAGCGGCCCTTCGCCGTCGACCGGGTCTGCGAGTGGGTGCTGCGCTGCCTCGGGCGGGACGACGCGGCGATCGTCGTGGTCGCCGAAGGGGCGGTACCGGAAGGTGGCGCTGAGCTGCTGGCCGCTTCGGAGGTTGACGCGTTCGGTCACAAGCGCCTCGGCGGTATCGGCAACTGGCTGGCCGATGAGATCGCCCGCCGCACCGGTGCTGAGTCCCGTGCCGTGGTGCTGGGGCACATCCAGCGTGGCGGCACGCCCACCGCCTACGACCGGGTCCTGGCCACCCGGCTGGGTGTGCACGCGATCGACGCGGTGCACGAAGGCGATGGGGGGGTGATGGTCGCGCTGCGGGGCACCGACATCGTCCGGGTGAAGCTGGCTGAGGCCACCGCTGTGCTCAAGACGGTGCCGCAAGGCCGTTACGCGGAGGCCGAGATCTTCTTCGGCTGAGGAGGCTGTCGTTCAGTGGGCCCGGTAAGTCGGCACGGGCCCACTGAAAGCTCGTCGCCACCAACCCCATACCCTCAACGATCGTGAACTGGACTGTGGACGTCCCCATCGACACACTGCCGGAGTTACCGCCGCTGCCCGCAGAGCTCCGCGCGAGGCTTGATGACGCGTTATCCCGGCCCGCCGGGCAGCAGCCCAGCTGGCCAGACCCGGATGCGGTGCCCGGTATCCGGGCCGTGCTGGAGAGCGTCCCGCCGATCACCGTTCCCCCGGAGGTGGACCGGCTGCGGGAACAGCTCGGGGCGGTCGCCCAGGGGGAGGCGTTCCTGCTGCAAGGCGGGGACTGCGCGGAGACCTTCGCCGATAACACCGAGCCGCACCTTCGGGGCAACATCCGCACCCTGCTGCAGATGGCGGTGGTGCTCACCTATGGGTCGAGCTTGCCGGTGGTGAAGGTCGGGCGGGTGGCCGGGCAGTACGCCAAGCCGCGCTCCGCGGTGCTCGACGCCCTCGGCCTGCCGTCTTACCGCGGCGACATGATCAACTCATTGGCCGCCACACCCGAAGCGCGGATGCACGACCCGTCACGGATGATCCGGGCCTACGCGAACGCCGCTGCCGCGATGAACCTGGTCCGCTCCCTCACCCTGGCTGGCATGGCCGATCTGCACCGGGTGCACGACTGGAACAAGGATTTCGTCCGCCGGTCACCGGCCGGGGCCCGCTATGAGGCGCTGGCTGGCGAGATCGACCGGGGCCTGCGCTTCATGTCGGCATGTGGCGTGGAGGACTCTTCCCTGCGCTCCACCGAAATCTACGCCAGCCACGAAGCGCTGGTGCTCGACTACGAGCGCGCCATGCTCCGGCTGGACACCACCGGCCCCGCACCCAAGCTCTACGACCTGTCCGCGCACTTCCTCTGGGTGGGCGAGCGCACCCGCGCGCTCGACGGCGCGCATATCGCTTTCGCCGAGCTCATCGCTAACCCGATCGGCCTCAAGCTCGGTCCCGGCACCACCCCAGATGAAGCCGTGGAGTACGTCGAGCGCTTGGATCCCCACGGTGAGCCCGGCCGCCTCACCCTGATCTCCCGGATGGGCGCCCAGCGAGTCCGTGACGTGCTCCCGGAGATTGTCCAGAAGGTCACCGCCGCTGGCCACCAGGTCATCTGGCAGTGCGACCCCATGCACGGCAACACCATCGAATCGTCCACTGGCTACAAAACCAGGCATTTCGACTGGGTGGTCGATGAGGTCCAGGGCTTCTTCGAAGTCCATCACGCCCTGGGCACTCACCCCGGCGGCATCCACGTCGAACTCACCGGCGAGGACGTCACCGAATGCCTGGGCGGTGCTCAGGACATCTCCGACGCCGATCTCTCCGGCCGCTACGAAACCGCTTGTGACCCCCGCCTCAACACCCAGCAAGCCCTAGAACTGGCCTTCCTGGTCGCCGAGATGCTCCGTTCCTGATCACTTCAAGCCGCATCCAGAACGTGGGGACGGCGCGTCAGATGGTGGTGAGGGTGACGATGGTGCCGGGGCGGACGGGCTGGCCGGGGCCGGGTGACTGGGAGATCACGCGATCAGCGAAGCCGCCAAAGATTCCGAACCCGTCGAGGGGGCCAGTGACGGTGCTGTTCAAGCCCGCTTCAGCGAGGATCTGACGGGCCTGGGCGACCGTCTTGCCCCGGACATCGGGTACTACCGGGGTGTTGCTGATCAGCAGGGTTACGCGGGCACCGCGGGCCAGGCCGGTGCCAGCCCGGGGGTCAGTGCCGATCGCGTGATCACCGGCGATCTGGTCGTCGAACTGGCGCCGCACTTGGGGGGTCAGGCCAGCCCGGGTGAGCGCCGTGATCGCGTCGGCCTGCCGCATCCCCCGGACGTCAGGAACGGTGATCGGGGCGGGTCCTTTGCTGATCACGATGGTGACGGGTGCGCCGACGGTGAGGACGGTCCCCGGGGCCGGCCGCGGCCCGATCACAGCGCCAGCCGGGACCGTGTTGTCGAACATGGCGGCGTTCGGGTTCTGGTCCGGGCTGAGATCCGCCTGCCGGATCGCCTGCTCGGCTTCCTCGACGGTGCTGCCTGGCTCTAGATTGGGCACCACGGGATGGCCCAGCGAGATCACCACCGTGATGGCCGAGCCCCGGGTCGCCCGCTGACCTGGCGCTGGGTCGGTGCGGATCACCCGGTCACCCGCGACGGTGTCGTTGTGGTCCTCGACCAGCTTGGGCTTGAGATCGGCGGCGGCCAGCGCCGCGGGGACTGACGCTCGTTGCATGCCCAGCAGGTTGGGCACCACCGTCCACTGGCCGCTGCCCAGCCACCAGGCACTGACTCCGACCGCGCCCGCGAGCATCAGCACGACCACCATCCAGGCGATGAAGGCGCGCCGGTTCCGGACGCGTTCACGCTGGTATGGGTCGTCGTCCAGGAGAACTGGCTCGGGCCGGGCAGACGGTGCCGCATAGGCCCTGCTGAGTGCCCGCGTCCCGCCGGGTCCCAGCCCGGGTGAGGCGATGTTCGTGGGGTCCGCCGGCCCGGCGCTGGCTACGGGCACCGGCACCGGCTCGATCCCCAAGCCGGTCCGTACCTCCCGCAGCGCGCGCAGGAACTCCCCGGCGTGTGGCGGGCGGACGCTGGGGTCCCGGCGGGTAGCCCGCACGATCAGCTCGTCCAGTGCGGCGGGCAGGGCCGCGCCCGCCGCACTGGGTGCCGGCATGTCGTCGTTCACGTGGCGATAGGCGACCGACAGCGCGGTCTCGCCGGCGTAGGGCGGCGTCCCGGTCAGCATCTCGAACAGCATCACCCCGGTGGCGTAGACATCGCTGCGGGCATCAGCCGCACCGGTCGCGACCTGCTCGGGGGAGAGATAGGCCACCGTTCCGAGGATGACATCGCCGGTGCCGCTGCTGGCCTCGGCGACGGCGCGGACCAGGCCGAAGTCGGCTACCTTGACGACTCCGCCGGGACCGATGAGGACGTTCTCCGGCTTGATGTCGCGATGGACCAGACCTTCCTCGTGCGCCGCGGCGAGCGCCGAGAGCACCATCTCGGCGACTGAGATCGCCAGTGGCACGGATAGCCTGCCGCGCTGGCGCAGCAAGTCCCGCAAGGTTCCGCCATCGACTAGTTCCATCACCAGGAAGACCCGGTCACCGGCGGGAGAGGAGTCGATACCTTGGTCATGGACCCCGACGACACCAGGGTGCCGCAGCCGCGCGGCGGCACGGGCTTCACGCTCGAAGCGCTGGAGAAAGACCGGGTCGGCGGCGAACCGGGGGGCCATCACCTTGATGGCCACCGCCCGGTCCAGGCGGGTATCCGTGCCGTGATAGACGGTGGACATGCCGCCGTGAGCCAGCACCGGGCCAACCTGGTAGCGCCCGTCCAGCAGGGCTCCGACCAGGTTCCCGTCGTGCCCGGAAGCCTGCCATTCCACAGTTTGAGGATCGTACGGACTCCCCGCACTCCCCGAACGGCGGAAGGGCGCTCAGGAGCGGGTATGGAATGGTGACCACTGTGAGCGACCTTCCGATCGCCCCTGACGTGCTCGATCCCGACGTTGTGGTGCTGCCGATACCCGACGTGGCGCAACGGCTCGGACTGCCGGTGACCCGGGTGCACCAGATGCTGCGTGATGGGCAGATACTGGGAATGCGCCGTCAGGGGGTTGTGGTAATCCCCGCAGAGTTCCTCAGCGGGCACACCGTGGTCAAGGGCTTGCCCGGCACCATCACCTTGCTGCGTGATGCGGGGTACTCGGCCGAGGAAATCCTGCGCTGGTTGTTCACCGCCGAGGAATCACTCCCGGGCACCCCGATCGGCGCGCTGCGAACCGACCGCGGCCGCGAAGTGAAGCGCCGTGCCCAGGCGATGGGATTCTGAGGCGGTATCCTCACTTCTTCGCGGTGATGTCGAGGGGATTCTGGTTCGCCAAGGGAGGATACGATGCTGGGGAAGCTAAGGAAGCTCATGGTGCTGGCGGCGCTGGCGGAGGGCGCACGCCGGTTTATGAAGGCCAATCCTGAGGCCGCTGCCAAGCTCGCGGAGCGAGCCGCCGGTGCCGTGGATCAGGCCACTCAAGGCAGGTTCCACGACAAGATCGAGGGTTTCGTGAGCCAGCTCAAGGGCGGCAAGGCCTGACGAGCGCTCGGGTCCCGCTGGAGACAGGCCCGTCGAACGGTCCACTGTGGTGAACTGCTTCGACGGGTCGGCGCAGCGGTGGGAAACTGGCGGGTATGGCAGTGAGCTCCCTCATGGTCCCGCTCGGCGCCCCGGCTCCGGCCTTCGCCCTGCCGGATCTCAACGGCCGGATTGTCAGCTCCGACGGCTTGGCGGCCGGTCGGCCGCTTCTGGTCATGTTTTTGTCCAACCACTGTCCCTATGTGCGGCATCTCGAGCGAGAACTCGGCGCGTTTGTCGCCGAATATGCTGATCGCTTGGCTGCGGTGGCGATCTGCAGCAACGACGCCGAGAACTACCCCGACGACGGTCCGGCGGGGCTGACCGAACAGGTCGGCCGGGCTGGCTTTACGTTCCCGTACCTGCTCGACGAGACCCAGCAGGTGGCATTGGCCTATCAGGCCGCGTGCACGCCTGACTTCTTCCTCTACGACGCGGCGGGCGCCCTGGCATACCGGGGTGAATTCGACGAGTCACGGCCCCGTAACGAATCCCCGGTCACCGGTCAGGCGCTGCGGGCCGCGGTAGAGCAGGTGCTGGCGGGGAAGCCGGTGGGAGAGCCGCAGATGCCCAGCCTCGGGTGCGGCATCAAGTGGAAGCCGGGCAATGAGCCGGGCTAATACCACACTGGCGGCCGGGAACCAGACACTCACCCCCATGACGCGCCGGCCACACCAACGGCCTAATGTGCCGCGCCGTGGCCACAGCGCACCCGACCCCAGGACATCGCTCCGCCGATGATCCAGTTGTGGGACTCACCGGCGCGCGATTCGGTGGTGCGGCGGGACGGCGCCGCCGGGCCGCCGCACCCGTGCCAGAGGAGGACACCCCCACCGCGCACCGTCACCGAGCCGAGCTTCCGGCTGTCGGCCAGACCGGCGCCAGGTTCTCACATATCCTGAGGCGTTCCAGGCAGGCGAAGCGGGCGAGTTCCGGGGACACGGGGTCCGGGGCCGCCCGCCGCGATCACGCGGTGTCACCACCGGAGCCTGCACCAGCGGCTGAGCCATCACGTACCGAGGCGGCCGAGCGGGTTGAGCAGGTGAAGACAAGCGACTGGGCTGGCTGGGATGCCGCCACGGGGCCTGAAGGCCTCGTGCGGCCCTACGCCTGGACGGGCGGACGTACCGCATCGCCTGTCGAACTCTCTCTGGAGACTTTGGTCTCGGTAACCGGCCAGCTTATCGATCCCGCTGCCCCGCCCGAGCATCACACGATCGTAACGCTGTGTGAGGCTCCGCGTTCAGTCGCCGAGGTCGCCGCCCTGCTCTTGGTTCCCCTCGGGGTGGCCAGGGTGGTGCTGGGAGACATGGCCGCAGCGGGCACCATCGTCGTGCACCGTGCCGCGGGCGCCCTCGACACATCGAATGGCGCGCCGGATCTCGAGTTGATGCGCCGGGTGCTGTGTGGCCTGCAGCGCCTCTGAGTGGTCGCGGGCGATCAGAGCTGGGCGACGGTGGTGATCCGCAGCATCGCGGTTCCGGCGTCGTCCGACGCGGCCAGGTCGACTTCGGCGTTGATGGCCCAGTCATGGTGGCCAGCCGGATCGTCCAGGATCTGGCGCACGACCCACCGGTCAGGCTGGTATTCGATGATCAGTAGATGTGGACCGCGCGCCTGGGGCCCGGTGCCGATCTCCGGATGTTCCTCGAAGTAGGGCTCGACTGCGGCCTGCCAGGACTGGGCGTCCCATCCAGCGTCGGCATCGAGCTCGCCCAGTTCCTCCCAGCGTCGGCGGGCGGCCAGCTCCACCCGGCGGAATAGCGCGTTCCGGACCAGCACGCGGAACGCCCTCAGGTTGGCTGTGACCGGCGGCGGTCGGTGGTCCACCGGCTCCTGCGCGGGCTCTTCCAGCTGGGGATCACGCAGCTTCTCCCACTCGTCCAGCAGGCTGGAGTCGACCTGGCGGACCAGTTCGCCGAGCCACTCCTCGAGGTCCCGCAGCGGCTCGGTCTTGGCGTCCTCCGGTACCGTCCGCCGCAGCGCGTGGTAGGCGTCGGCCAGGTAACGCAGCACCAGCCCCTCTGAACGGGCCAGGCCGTACAAGCCGACGTACTCGGTGAAGGTCATCGCCCGCTCGGCGAGATCCCGGGCCACCGACTTGGGGGAGAGCCGGTGGTCAGCCACCCAGGGGTGGCCCCGCCGGTAGGTCTCGAACGCCGCGCCCAGGAGTTCGGCCAGCGGCATCGGGTAGGTGACGTCCTCCAGCAGCCGCATCCGCTCCTCGTACTCGATGCCCTCGGCTTTCATCGCGGCTACGGCCTCGCCCTTCGCCTTGGCCCGCTGCGCGCTCAGCACCTGCCGGGGATCCTCCAGGGTGGCCTCCAGCACGGACAGGACGTCCAGCGGGTAGTCGGGTGAGTCGGGGTCCAGCAGCTCGATCGCGGCCAGCGCGAACGGCGAGAGCGCCTGGTTGAGCGCGAAGTCGAGCTGCAGGTCCCCGGTGAGCCGCACGGTGCGTCCCTGGTCGTCCGGCACCGGCAATCGCTCGATCACACCGGCGGCCAGCAACGCGCGGTAGATCGCGATCGCCTGCCGGATGAGCCGGCGCTGCGCGGGCCGGTCCTCGTGGTTGTCGGTGAGCAGGTGACGCATCGCGGCGAACGCGTCACCAGGCCGGTTAGCGACGTGCAGCAGCATCGCGTGACTAACCGCGAACCTCGAGGTCAGCGGTTCCGGCTCGGCCGCGATCAGCCGCTCGAAAGTCTTCTCGCTCCAGGACACCGCGCCCTCGGGGGGTTTCTTACGGACGATCTTGCGGCGCTTACGGGGATCGTCGCCGGCTTTGGCTGTTGCTTTGGCCATGGCCGAGGCGTTGTGAACTACATGCTCGGGGGCCTGGACGACCACGGTGCCGGCGGTGTCGTAGCCGGCCCGCCCGGCGCGCCCGGCGATCTGGTGGAACTCCCGGGCACTGAGGTGACGGGTCCGTGTCCCGTCGTATTTGGCCAGCGCGGTGAGCAGCACCGTGCGGATCGGCACGTTGATCCCGACGCCGAGGGTGTCGGTACCGCAGATGATCTTCATGAGACCGGACTGGGCCAGCCGCTCCACCAGACGGCGATATCGCGGGAGCATCCCGGCGTGATGCACCCCGATCCCGTGCCGTACCAGACGGGATAGGGTCCGCCCGAAACCGGCGGTGAACCGGAAACCGCCGATCAGCTCGGCGATCGCGTCCTTCTCAGCACGGCTGCACACGTTGATGCTGGTCAGCGCCTGTGCCTGCTCGGCGGCCGACGCCTGGGTGAAGTGCACTACGTACACCGGCGCGGAGCTGGTGGCCAGCAGCTCCTCCAGCGTCTCGTGCAGCGCGGTGGTGACATACCGGAAATGCAAGGGAACCGGCCGCTGCGCGGAGCGGACGACGGCAGTGGGGCGGCCGGTGCGCCGCGTCAGGTCCTTCTCGAAGAAGCTGACATCACCCAGGGTCGCGGACATCAGCAGGAACTGAGTCCGGGGCAGCTCAAGCAGCGGTACCTGCCAGGCCCAGCCACGGTCCGGGTCAGCGTAGAAGTGGAACTCATCCATCACGACCAGGCCGACATCGGTCTCCGGTCCGCCGCGCAGCGCCATGTTGGCCAGTACCTCCGCGGTGGCGCAGATGATCGGTGCCCCCGCGTTGACACTCGAATCGCCGGTCAGCATCCCGACTTGATCGGCACCGAAGACCTCACATAACGCGAAGAACTTCTCCGACACCAGCGCCTTGATCGGCGCTGTGTATATGCTGCGGCTGCGGTGTGCCAGGGCGGTGGCGTGAGCGCCGGTCGCGACCAGGCTCTTACCAGACCCAGTAGGTGTGGCCAAAATCACATGAGAACCCGAGACTATCTCGATCAACGCCTCTTCCTGGGCCGG
>DASTBN010000490.1:0-3839 GCA_035712045.1 Pseudonocardiaceae bacterium | reverse complement strand
TGTAACGGGTCCACCCGGAGGTATTCGGCACCGTCGAGTGCAGCTGGTTACCGGAGAACAGCAGTATCCCGCCCGCCTCGGGCACCACCCGGACCTGCGGGTCGAGCTCGACCGGCTCCTCCGGCTTGGGCTGGTCACGGGTGTCGGTGCGGATGTGCTGCGCCGCGGTGTGCCGGCTGGTGCGGTTCCACTCGTCGTAGTCATACCGGCGGGAAGAGTTGCGGACCGGATTCGACCAGTATCTCGGGTGGAACGCCATGACATTGTCCGGGACCACGGGAAAGATCGGTAACCACCAGTTGATCTGGCTGAACGGCGCCGAGTACCAGGTGTCGCGATGCGGGTGGAACGCGTAAGAGATTCCCGAGGTAAGATAGGAATCGGAGGTCGATGTGCGTAGCCGAGGCACATCGAAATAGGTCTGGTCGGGGTCGCAGCCGAACTCGGTGAGCAGCGCGCGAATCAGTTCTTTGGACCGCGGGTGGTGGATGAACCTGGGCTTGAGCTCGGCGAGTACCGCGGCGAACTCCTCGACCGGCATGCCGAACTGTGCGGTCTCTGGATCCCGCGACCCGAAACTCTCAGCGATCATCTCCCGGGCATGCTCGATGAACGCCATCGAACTAGGATTCGCCGAATACACCATTACCTGGCCCGCGTAGAGCCGCTGACGGCGGACCGAGTCGTCCAGATTCGGGTTTGAGAACACTGTGGTCATGCACGCGCACCTCATGTAAGAGCCCAGCATCGGCCCCCCATATGTTTATCGGTCTTTCCCGTCTCGCGTTACACGCCGCCGCTATCCCGGTACCAGCCGACGGTCGTGGCCAGCCCCTCTGCCAGCCCGACTGTCGGCTTCCATCCCAGCTGTGTTCTGGCCACTGTGATGTCAGCCAGCCGGTCGCGGTCATGCGGCCGATCAGGCAGCGCGCCGAAATCCGGTTCGACATTCACGCCAAGCACGCCATGGATCATGCGCACCACATCGCTGATCGATGTGGACGCCCCGGAGCCGATATCCATCACCCCGGTCACGTCCGGGGTGGCAGCGGCCGCGAGGAATGCTTCTATCACATCATCGACGTACACCCAGTCCACCCGTCGCGTGCCGCTGGTGAGTCGCGGAACGCGGCCCCGCAGCAGCGAGTCGATCACATAGGGCACCAGCTTGCGCCGGTCGCGCTGTCCCGGGCCGTAAGCCATAGAGATACGCAGTGTGACGATCGGGAACGCCCAGAGAGCCTGGAACATCGCGGCGTAGGCTGTGCTGGCCCACTTGGCGGCCGCGTACGGTGACGACGGTGGTGATCCCGGCTCACCGATCCCCGCCTCTTCGAGCGAGCCAGCCAGCACGACCCGTCCCTGGCCGTGCCCGGCTACCGCCGTCAGGACGTTGACCGTGCTGTGCAGGGTGGCGCGGAAGACCGGCAGCACCAGGTCTACTTCCCGGGCACCGGTCACCTCGCCAGCCAGGTGGAAGACCACGTCCGGGCGTATCGAGGCGATCAGGGCCGCGGCGGCGTTGGCGTCGGCCAGGTCGGCACGCGCCCAGTGCACGTCCTGGTGCGGTGAGCCACTACGCCGGGACACAGCGTGTACCTGCGCGCCCGCGGCCAGGAGGCGCGTGACGAGGTGCGATCCGAGAAACCCGCTGGCGCCGGTGACGAGGACCCGCTGGCCGGTGAACGCCGTGGACAGCTCAGCCACGAGCACGCACCAGCCTGCCGGTTCTCCCGGCGATCGTCGTGGCGAGTCTGGTGCCCCGCCTGATGGCGGCCTGGCGGTGGCGGCGCAGGTACAGGCGGGCCACGGCGGCACGCGCCCGGCGGTGCTGCCCAGGCTCCAGATCCGCCTGGTCAATGGCGCGCAGCAGCGCCCGGCACTGCAGCGCCGTCGCGATGTGCGCGTGCCAGCGCGGCACGTCGAGCCGTTCGGCGAGGGCCGGCAGCCGGGCGAACGGGCGAGTGCGCCGGCGGGCCAGGATTTCCGGCACGTGCCCGAATGGCCCAGCGAGAGCGAGCGTCGCGGCGAACGTCTCATCCTCCCGGAGCATGTTCCGGCGGGGAACACGGCGAATCACAGGGAGGCGCATCAGCGCGTACAGCGGGTCGAGTAACAGGTGGCTTTCCGTCAGCAGCCGCAACATCTCGGTGAACCGCACGTCCGCACGCGGCGAGCGCAACTCCGTACGGTCATAGGGGAGGGTCTGCGACGCACCGTCCGGGCTGAGGTAATGCTGCTGGGTGGTGACGAGGATCAGCCGCGGATCGTCGGTGAAGACGGCCAGGCAGCGCGACAGGTACGCGGGCGCCAGCCAATCGTCGTCGCCGATCCATTTGAAGTACTGGCCCCTGGCCAGCCGCTGCGTGTGGGCGAAGTTGTTCAGCAGCCCGATGTTGCGCGGCTGGCGGTGATAACGAACCCGGTGGTCGGAGCGGGCCAGCGCCCGGCAGATCTCCTCTGTGCCATCGCTGGACGCGTTGTCCGAGATGACCAGCTCAAGTCGCTCATGATCCTGGGCGAGCACGGATTCGGCGGTCGTGGCCAGGAATTCCTCGCCATTGCGCACCGGAAGGCCGAT
Organism: Pseudonocardiaceae bacterium; assembly: GCA_035712045.1. Classification (GTDB taxonomy): domain Bacteria; phylum Actinomycetota; class Actinomycetes; order Mycobacteriales; family Pseudonocardiaceae. Next base: position 1,258 of record DASTBN010000490.1, on the reverse strand, counting down.
CGATACCAGTGCGTCGTCCCCGGTTACTGGCGGGGGTGCGGTCATCGGCTTCCCCGCTCCGGTTCCTCGACCCGCTCGAGCCAGATCTCCCGCCAGAAGGAGTAGATCGAGCGGGGGCAGTTCACGTTGTACGCGCCCGCGCACACCGTGTCCTCGAGCACGATGCACGGGTTCTTCATAGCCAGCAGGCGGCCGGTCCGCTCGTCGATACACTGGTCCACCCGGCGCAGTACCCGCGCCTGGCGGCCGCAGTACCGCGACATCTCCTCCTCGAATCCCATGCCCCGGTTGAGCCGGTCCTTGTTCAGGGTTTTCATGATCTCGTCTTTCGACTTGATCCGGACGAGCTCACCGGGTTGCAGGTCGGTCCGCGCGGTGGGGGTGCGGGTGCCGGATCCCGTCACGAACCCCCACTGCAATCCGTCGCGGAACCAGAACCGGCGTGGGAGCACCCGTTTGCTGTACGCCTGGCACCGGTTGAACAGCGCGATGAGGAAACCGCGCAGCGTCGCCAGCGCCCCCGCGTTCCCGGTGCGGATATCTCGCACGTACTGGTCCAGATCGCGCATCGGCAACGGCTCGGGCGCCGCTCGCAGCAACTCGGTCGCCTGGCACGAGAACCGTGGCGCGCCGTCGCTGAACGGCTCCTTCCTGGTCGCGGCATCGAGTAGCGGCAGGGTGCATCGGGCCGGTCCCGGTGCCGGGCCGTCGATCCCCGGATCGGCGGCGCCATCCACCCGCTTGAGCCACGCTTCCTTCCAGTACATCAGGCACGCCGTCTGGCAGCCGCCATGCGCCTGGCCGTCACAGCGCACCCCGGCCAGATGAACCGCGTCGTGCATCCGCCGCATGCCGGTCCAGGTCAGCGTGTCACACAGCTTGTGCGCCACTTTGTACACCGTGTAGCGCTGACCGCAGTAAGCCAGCATTTCCGGCATGAAGGGCAGCGAGTCCAGCTCGCCTTTCTCATCGAGGGTGGCGAGGATTTCTTCGGCGGTGCGCACCTCCACTAATTCCCCGACCCGCAGGCCGAGCGTGCGTCCTGAGTTCACCTGGCTGGTCGGCATGGCCGCCTCTTTCTTGATCCTGGCCCGGTGGCCGCGTCGGCCGCGGCCGTCGAGATGGAAATCGGTGACAGGTCCGTGCCCGTTACAGGTGAATAGGTGGTTACGGTGTGATGCGGTAGATGTGGTGCTGGTTTTCGGTGGTGAAGGTGTCGGTGATGCCGGTGGGTGTGATGGGTATTTCGCGGTTTTCG
>DASTBN010000489.1:0-10775 GCA_035712045.1 Pseudonocardiaceae bacterium | reverse complement strand
CCGCCTGATCTCGCCCCGATCCTGGCCCTGCACCCGGCCCAGCTCTCGGTGAAAGCGCTCACCACGCTCGGCTACCGCTACGACCAGATCCTCGCCCTGGTCGCCGACGAACGGCTCCCCGACCCCTACCACCAGGAGCTGGTCGCCGCCCTCGGGCTGGACAAGATCGAAGCGTATAGAATGCGCCGCAGCCTCGACCGGTTCGTCGAGGCGATCGAGCTGCTCATTCACACACTCGAACGGCTCCAGCTGCCGAAGCCAGTGCCAAAGCCAACCTTGCGGGGGACCACCCCCAGGAAAGCGGATACGACACCATGAGCCTGCGCCCACTCGTCCGGGTACGCCGCTACCAGGCGCTCGCCGCCGACCCGCTGGTCCGCGACGCAGCGTTGTTCTTTCTCCTGTTCCTGGTCATGGCCGTGGGGGTCATCTATTTCTTCTGATCCGTGTCCCCGTCCCCAGCCAGGGCCGGCGCTCCGAGTACTCCGGATCCAGGCGCGTGCACCGGGCAGGCGGGGTCGGTCCGGACCGGCGGCCCGAGGTCGCAGCGGCAGCCAGGCGCGAGGACATTCCGCAGCGCGCCGGGCTTGCGGTGCCCCTGCTGAAAAAGTCCCCACTGGAGATACTCCCGCAGCTGCAGCGCTTCGGTGATGGTCGGGGTCCAGTCGTCGGGTAGGCCGGGAATGCCAAACTGTGCAAGTTTGAGCAGATACCGGCGGCTCGATTCGCGGCGGCGGCGGATGCGGGCCGCGGGGCTGCGGTCGGTGATCCCTCTCCGGCCGCGGGGCTTCTCGACGCGGTAGGCGATGAGCCCGATCGCCAGCTCCAGCCGGCACCACAGACAGCAGAAGACGCCCGTCCGGCGGTTGTAAATCTGGACGGGGGTGTGCCTGGTGATCTGGTGGACGCGGCCGCACTTCGGGCAGGCGAGATCGAAGTACCAGACGCGGGCGAAGAACCGGGCGGTCGCGGCGAGGCGGGGATCGAGCGGATCGAGGTTGTCAGACATACGGGGGCCAGTCTAGGCGACTGGTCCCCTTCTGTCCTGGCGGGCTTATTCGGATGATTCGGGCGCCGGCTGCGGCGCCGTGGCGCTGACGGTCGGCTGGTCGGTGTCGGGCTTCTCCTTCGCGGGCTGGTGGGTCCAGGGGTTGACGCGATCGGGGTCGCAGAGAATCGCCAGCGGTCCCGAGACGCGGTAGATGTCGATGATCCAGGTCTTGCCGCCGATGGTCGAGCCGTCGGGTTTCGGCGGCAGGTCAGCCGAGCGCAATTCGATCAGGCCGGTCGTGTGGCCGTCGGGGAATGAGAACTCGATGATCCGGCGCCGGCTGCCGCGGTAGCGGACGGCATGATCGGCGGGGTTGTTGGTGGTGGCGCGGGGTCTCGCCATGTCACTTCTCCTTCGCCTTCTTCTCGAACGGTTTGATCCCTTCGAGCTGTCTGGTCGCCGCAGCCTTCACGGCGCCGCGGCTTCTCCTGGTGTCGCTGATCCCGGTCGCGTGGCGGTAGATGATCGCCGCCACTTCCGGCGGGAGGACAATCCGCCGGCCGCCTTCACTGGTTCCTTTCTCGATGAAGATCGTCGCCTTGCTGTCGCGGTTGATGGTCTTGACGTTGAACGTGATCAGGTTCCCGTAGAAGTCTTCAACCTCAACGCGCGAGTTCTTCTCGACCGCTTCGGGGTGGCCACGGAGCGAACGCAACTCGCGCGAGTACTCGTCCTGCGGGAGTCGGGCCGGGGCCGGCGCGGGTGTGGCGTCGTCGTTGTCGTCGTCATGTGCTCTCATGTCGTCTCGGTCTCCTTCCCTCCGAGCTTTCCGCGTAGGTTGAGGTCTTCAACGTCCTGGACGAACAAGAATCCCAGCTCGCGGGTGCGGATGATGCAGCCGGCGCGCTGACTGGCACGGTCGCGCAGGCAGAACAGTCCCCACAATGCAGAGGTCGAGGTGTAGGCGGTCTGGCGGTAACCCAGGCGGCGGGCGATCCGTTCGGCAATCTCGAAGTCGTCGCCGCTGAACTCCAGTTGTGTCAGGGGTGGGGTGGTCTTCGTCATGCCGGCATCCGTCCTGTCTCCTTGAAGCTGCAGTGCGCCTTGTCACCGATGATGATGTGGTCGACCAGATCGATGCCGATCAAGGCGCCGGCTGCGATCAGGCGGTTGGTGAGGACGATGTCTTCCGGGCTCGGGGTCGGGTCTCCGGACGGGTGGTTGTGGCCAACGATGATCTGCGCCGCGTTGGCCAGCAGCGCGGCGCGGAAGATCGAGGACGGGTTGACGGCGATCGAGTGGATGTCGCCTTTCGCGGCGTCGTGCACCGCGAGCAGCTGGCACTTGGTATTGAGCAGCAGCACGGTGAACACTTCCACCGGCTGATAGTCCAATATCTGATGCAGGACGGCGGCGGCCATCCTGGGCGTGCACAGTGAGCGGCTGTCGATGGATGCGCCGCTCGGGTGCGGGCGGTAGGTGATGGTGAGTTCCCTAACGCGGGGCATAGTCGGTCACCTGATAGGTCTGGTGGCTGGGATGCCAGCTGACGCGCGGGCATCCATTCGGCCAGTAGATCGGGCAGTACTGGCAGCCGCAGCCGGGGCAGACGGTGTAGGGGTGGGCGCCGTGTCTCGGGAAGTGGTTCCCCTTGCACGTATGGACGATGGGTCTAGGCATCGGTCCCGCCTTTCCCGCTCCAGGGCTGCGGGATGCCGGGGCCGCGGCGCGCGGCGGTGTTGGTGGTCGGGTCGGGCAGCGGTTCGGTGCCGCTGACGGTGACGGCGGGCGTTTCTGCGAGCGGTGGAATCTCTACCTTTTCCCAGAATCCGCCACCGTAGAACACCGGCAGATGGCCCGCGAACCGATGTCGCTTGTACTGAAATCTCCTTCCTTCCTGGCAGTCTCCCGACAACCACGCTTCAGACGTCCCGTCCTTGTGGTCGATCCGGGTGAGGATGATGCAGCGATTCGAGCGGATCGAATGCGAGGTCAGATCGCAGTCCGATCCGTGATGACTGAGGACGCGTCGGCAGCGTTTCACTGGTCAGTCTCCTTCGCTGGCTTTGGTGTAGTTCGCCGGGATGGTCGCGGTCCATCGGCGTTTCAGCGTCTGGTCCTGGTGCGCTCCGGCGTGTCCCTTGGGCAGCACACAGACGATGTGGTTGATGGCGTTGAAGACGTCGCCGCAGCGTTCGCCGCCCCACGTATGGCCTTCCTTGTCGCGATGTTCGCCGACGTGGTTCTTCCTGGCGGTGCACTGCGTGAAGTGCGCGCCTTCGACGTGCAATATGTCGCCGCAGTGCCGCGCATCGGTCAGCCGTCCGTCGAACACGGCAAGGATGTCGTAGGGCCGCTTGTCTTCGCCGATGTTCTCGGCCGCGATAGGCGACGCAGCGCGGACGCAGCGCACGATCGGCTCGTGGTTGTCCATGTAGATTCCAACGATGGTGTAGTCCTGCATGTCTCCAGGCTCCTTTTCCTTCTCTCGGGGGTTTGGGGTACTCCCGTCCGCGCGTGCCGGCGGGGTACTCCACTCCCCGGCGCGCGGCTGCGGTACTCCGCTCCAGGCGCGGGGGCGGTACTCCACCGCTGGGCGCGCGGGCGGTGCCCTGGCGGGCGGCCGGGTCGAGGTCGCGGCGGCGTCCTGGTCCTGGTCCTGGGTCTCGACGGAGGGTGCCGGCTGCCGGGTGGCAGCCGGCCGGCGGGCGCTCACGGCTGGCGGGTAGCGGCCTTGCGGCGAAGGATGTGGACGGCGGTGCGCGCGGTGCGGTGTGTCAGGTAGTACAGCCGGGCGCCTCTCCAGGTCACGACAAAGCAGGGCCCGACGCCTGGGAGTTCGGCGGGGCTGATCCTGGTCGTCGGCGCGGTTCGAGCGGTTCGAGCGGTTCGAGCGGTTCGTTTGGGCATGTGACCTACCTATGGCGTAGGTGGTTCGGGTGCCGAGTCGAGTACGGGCCAACGTCGAAGTACCAGATCCATCGGGCGTACTCGACCAGGGGGACGCGTACGCCTGACGATCGCAGGCGTGCGCGGGTGGTCGGGGTGATCCGCATCGTCAACGCCCGGCTGCCGTAGGTCCGGATCAGCGCGGCGCTGAAGGCTCGACGGCGGGCGAGGACGATCGGGTGCGATGGTCGGGGCACGGGTCGCGGTCCTAGAACGGCTGATCCTGCTCGTCGCGGCTGCTGGTGTCGTCGGCGGGCTGGTCGTCGACGTCGACGGCTGCGGCGATCGGCGGCTGCTCGTTGCGGATGTCGGTCCCCATCGTCAGCATCACGCACGCGGGGCTGCAGAAGTCGCGGGCGTCGTTGTAGCGGTAGACCTTGCCGGTGCGCTCGTCGGTCCCGCCGTTGTGGTAGACGCGGTACCAGCCGGCCGGCCCTAAGCCGTTCGTCTGTTCCGGCTGTTCGGTCTTGCAGTGGTCACAAATGATCCGTTTCATGGGTCGCGGTCTCCTTTTTCAGAAGTCAAAGTCAACGGGTCGGGGTGGTGTGGTCGTCCTGGTCGCGGTCGTCGGGGTCGGGGCGGTCGTCGTCCTGGCGCGGGTGGCGATCGGCGTGGTGCCCTGGCGGGCTGCGATCGGCGTGGGCGTCCTGGTCGCCACGGTGGGCGCGTTCGAGCTGAAGGCGGGCGCCGTGGTTGGCGTAGGCGTGGGGGCGTAGGTGCCTGCCGGCGGCTGTGTGCGCGGCGGCGGCTGGAGGCGGGCCATCGGTCCAGCGTTCGGGCGATCGTCGTCCTGGGGCTGTCCTGGGCCGGCTGGCGGGGCATCTGGTACGCGCCAACTGAGAACCTTGGCAATCCGGCGGCGGACGTCGGCGAGGCGATCGACCGCGGCTGGGTGGGCGTCGTGCGCTAGTCCGTCGTGGCTGGCGTACATTGCCCGTTCCAGCTGCTCGTTGTCCATCAAGCCGTAGGGGATGAAACCGTGCTGCTCGTGTTCGAGCAAGTACACGATCAAGCTGAGCCCGTACGCGGGGATGGTCTGTCCAGGCTGCAGCTGGGGCGGGGCCGGCGGCAGTTCCGGCGGGAGCTGCCGCGGTGCGGGTGTCGGGCTGCCGGCGGTCGCCTTGTCGCGGCTGCCGGCGAGAAAGGCATACATGGCGGCGGTGCGGTCGGGGGGATGCGTCGCCACGGCTAGAAGTCGAAGTCGGCGGCGCCGTGCTTGTCGGCGGTCGAGCGGCCGGAGTACGGCGGTTGCTGGGGCTGCTGCGGGGCTGCCGGCTGCCGGCGTGCCTGGAGCTGCGCGTTTAGCGCGTCCTGGTCCGGCGTGTTGACCTTGGGGTACCGCTGCTCGGGCTGCGGGGCGGGCTGCGGCGTGTCCTGGCGGTCGTCGGTCTCTCCGCGGCGGTGCTTCCGGTACGCGTCGACGATGGCGTTCTTGAGTGCGTCGTTGCTGCCGAGGTTACCGTCTGCCGGCCGGAGCAAGGCGAACGATCGGCGCTCACCATTCACGGCGTACTGGCGGGCGGGAAACGTGACGTTGTAGCCGTCGGCGCCATACCGCCTCTCCCAAATCCCGAAGCCGATGAGCTTCAATCCTGCCAGCTGTCCTGCTTCAAAGTACAGTTCGGCGTCTGCCACCTTGCCAGGTGGGCCAACCTTCCCGTCGGTGTCGATGATCTGAATCTTCACGGCTGCCTCTCCTCTCAGTGCTGCGACATGCGGCACTCGCAAGCGCTCGAACGTGTCGAGCGGCTGCGGCTGCCGGCGATCGACCGAACGGCTGCGTACCGTACGGCCGATCGCTACAGCTGTCCTGGTCGCTACACGCGAACCGCGGCGGCGTGCGCCTTCTGCCCGCGGACGATCAGCGCGGCCGCGAGCTGATCCAGGGTCAAGCGCTCGTCCATGTGCCCGTCACACATTTGCTGGCTGTTCCTGGTGGTGCCTTGCGCCAGTCCCCAGTAGCTGCGGGGGGAGGCGTTTTCGGTGGCTTCGCAGGTCGCGTAGGCGGCTGCGGCCTGCTCGGCGGTATAGCCGACCTTGCGGAGTTCGTCGATGACGCCTTGCTTGGTGGTGGCGATCTCGTTGTCGATCAGCGTCTTGATGATCGCTTGGTCCTGGGCTGCCGACTGGCGGGTGAACCGGTAGGCAATGTTGCTCAATTCCCGAAGGGTGTCGCGGAGGACGTTGTCCCCTGAGCCGACATGCCGGCGGCTGAACGTCTGATCCTGCTGCAGTCCCCAGAGCATGTGATTCCCGCAGATGGCGCGCAGGAAAAAGCTGTAGATGCGAACCTTGGCGGCGCCTACCTCTGAATTGCGGAGGATGATCCCGCGATACATCTCCCCCTGGCCCTGCGGTGCGCTCGGGTCTTCCACGATCGATCCGCCGTTGACCGAGATAGCGAAGCTGTCGCGGTCCCCCCGGTAGAACCCTGCCTTCTCCCCGCTCCAGGTCGGAATCCCGTTCTTCCAACTCGGATCGTGGGCGATGACGAGGTCTCGGAAGCCTTCGTACAGTTTCTGATCCCACAGTCTTCCGTAGGTGTCAGAGGTGCAGGCGCGAACGGTGAGCACTGGCGGGGTGTCCCCGACGGCTGGCGCGTCCTGCCTGACGAGCACGTTCACGTCTGTTCCGGCCGGCGTCGCGGCAATGCCTTCGTTGATGCAGCGGGCCGCGGTGTCGGGGCTGAGGGTCCGGAGATAGGCGGCCGGCGCCGATACGGTGCGCGCCAGCTGGCCAAAGCTCCAATGTGAGAAGTGGGCGCGGTTCTTGGGTGACTGCAGCATTAAGGCGTGCGGGCTGTCGGGCTGGCGTTCGTCCTGGCGGATAGCTACGGCGGCGAGATCCTTGATATTGTAGGCTTTTTCCCTGCTGAGCTGGCGCTCGGAGGCTGCGTCGGCGATGAGTGCTTCGATACTCTCGAAGCGTTCATCTGGTGGCCTGTTCGCGTACTGATTCGCGGCGATCTGACTACTCATCATAGGGTTACGGTCTCCTGCCGGCGGGGTGGTATGGCGCGCGGGACGGCTGCCGGCGGCCGTGGGCGCGAGGTGGACGGGTCACGCCTGGAGGTTAGCACGGCGGGGGTTACGGTCCGTAAGGCTTCTAGTCCGGAGGTAAAAAAGGTGTATCGGACGAGACACTACGCTTACAGTTTCGGTCCGGAGTCGGGGTCGGGCCGATAGACCGTTTTCGTCCTGGTCCGTCGATCGGCGGGTCGGCAAGGGTAGAGGGGCTGCCGGCGGCGCTCGTCGTTCCTGGGGCATTCTGAGCGGTTCCAGGGGCTGTGGAAAAGTGCTCGGTTTGCCTCAGTTAGGCTGTGGAAAACTCAAATGTAATAAGTTGTAATTTCTCGCGGGTGTGCAATCATCGGACACGGTTCTGTGGTAGGCGCTCGACTGCCGGCTGCGGCGCTCGACCAGGTCGCAGCGCTCGACCGCGGCGCATTGTCCGCGGCAGGGGGGACCCCACAGCCAGGGAACGCGGGGCTGACTCCAGCGAGATTTTGTAAAATAATTTTTCAAAAAAATGGCGCGCTCCCCGACACGCCGTCCGCCAGGACATCGCCCACCCGACCCGCCTGAACCCGTCCCCGCCTGGGTGCCCTGCCTCGGCGGCTGCGGCGAGTTCTGGTGCACGATTCACCGGGCGCACGTCCACGACTGCGACTGCCCGGGGATTGAGGTCTGGGCGCGGCGGGGGCTGAGTCCGTATGACGAGGGCGGGGACGAGGCCGGGTGGCGGGAGGCGGGGTATGGCGGGAGGAAGGACGTGCACTGAGAAGGAGTGAGGAGGCGTGAGGGGAGGAGGCGTGAGAAGGAGCAAGGGGGACGGATGTTCGAGAAGGTGCTCGGCGGGGCGGCGGCGTTCCTCACCCGGAGACTGATTGGCGAGCTGCGGGAGACCAACCAGGTGTTGAAAGTGCTGGTCGATACCCTGCGTCATGCCTACGGGATGGAGCCGGTGTATAGTCCCGGGGCAGTCGTGCCGGTCGAGCCGGTCGAGAATAGTGCCGAGGGCAGCGACTTCGTCAGAGCCGGGGACTTCCTCTCGGCGCTGCTGATCGAGGAGCTGGCCCGGGAGGCGTTCATCCCCATCGACGCGTCGACCAATCTCGGGCAGCTGGCGGAAGACCAGGGCTGGGTCAAGGACGGGAAGTTCCTGATGGTGCCGAGAAGCAGCGGGCTGACGGTGGAGCAGGTCAACGGCGAGCTGCGGCCGGCGGCGACCTGGCCGAGTGCGAGCTGGTGAGCGGAGTGTAGGCGATGCTGCCGCCGCCTGGCCGACCGCGACGTCCGCGACCCTCGTCACCCTCAGCGTCAACCTCGTCGTCCACCCCAGCGTCAACCACGCAACCGCAATCGAGGCAGCTCAGAAGCTCGCGGCCGATGATGGGGTCGCTGGCCAGGGAGCGGAGGCGGGTCCACCCGGCACAGTCGCTCGCCTTCTCCCAGCTCGAAACCGAACTCGGCGGCCGCACCCGGCTCGCCATGACGCTCCTCGGTGCCGACCTGCCGAAGCATCTGCAGCAGTTCGTCGGCATCCTCGTCGACCCGGCCTATGACGACTACCAGCTGGCCGAGATCGCCGAGCTGGCCGCGGTGACCCTCAACGAGCTGCAGAAAGTGTTCGTCGATGCCCGGAAGATGCACGGCATCGTCGTGGCCACCGACCGGATCGTCACCGCGGCGCCGGACGTGGCGGCGGCGGTGATGGCGGATGCGCAGGCCGGGTGGCGGCTCTGTGTCGAGTGCCTCGGCGCGCGGGTGGTGGTGAAGGTCGAGCGGGATGCGAGCGGGCGGGAAGGCGAGGTCCAGGTCGACTGCCCGCTGTGCCGCGGCCGCGGCGAGGTGTATCACGTCCCGGACCACGACACCCAGAAGACGGCGCTGAAGCTGGCCGGGCTGCTGGTCGAGAAGGGACCGGGGGTGTCGGTGACGACGATCGCGGCGAGCCTGTCGCGGCAGGCGGGCGACTACGACGCGGTGGTGTCGGCGCTCGATGACGTGCTCTATGGCGACGTCCGGGCGAGGTTCGGTGCCCATGCCCTGGCGGGCGATGCCCTGGCGGGCGGCAGCCCTGACGATGTCCTGGCGGACGGCGACCCGGATGGCAGCCCTGGCGGTGTCGACCGGTGAGCTGGTGCGCTTCTGGCTGGTGCTGGGTGTGATCTGGGCACTGCTGTGGGTCGCCGTCCGCCGAAAGTAGTCGGGCGGTGGGTGCTCGGCGTGTGGCACCCGCGGCCGAAGATCCGCCGGCCGTGTCCGGTGTGCGGCCGGGTGCTGGTGATGATCAAGGGCTGGCCGCCGCCGCACAAGGCGAAGCCGCCGGAGCAGGTGCCGAACGCGACCTATTGCCGGGGGACGGGACGCCCCGGGCGAAGTCGATAAGGGAGAGTGCGCGATGTTCATCAAGGTGCGGGACCAGTATGGGAATCCGCCGCCGGCCTGCTCGCACGGCATCCAGGAGCGGCTGTGGGTGGCGTTCATTCCCGATGGCGGCGACGGCACGCCGAAGGGGGACGGGTTCACCGACAATGCCGGGAACCTCGGGCGCGAGGGGTTCGAGCTGGTCTACGGGACGAAGGCGGCGACCTTCGCGGTCAATGAAGCCAACGTCAATGGCAATTACGAGACGGCGCGGAAGCATGTGGATGATGTCGAGGCCGGGACGATCGAGATCGTGGTCAACCGGAAAGCGGCTTCCGGCGGCGGCGGCGGTGGTGGTGAAGGCGGCGGCGGCGGCGGCACGACGCCGGGACTGACGACGATCAGCTGTCCGAGTAACGCCAGTGTCAAGGGCTATGGGACGGTGGCCGAGTGGAAGACGATCGCACACGACATCGTCAACAGGAACCGGCTGAAGCTGATGGAGCATCCGACCGGGCCGCAGCCCGACATGCAGAAGTTCAACGAGGAGGTCGGCAAGGTCCATCCCTACGCCGAGCTGCAGCACGACTCGGGCGGGGCGCTCAAACCGCGCTTCTTTGCGCCGTCCTCGGATCGCTCGGATACGCCGGACTCCGGGCGCTACTCGCGGCCGTGCGATTTTGGCGACTTCGGCTTTCCCTTCTTCTGCAACGCCACCAGCACCGATGAGTGGGTGCCGACCGGACGGCCGCCGGGCACCGAATGGTAGCGCTGGCGCGCAGCGAATAGCGCTGGCAGCGCTGGCGCGCACCGCGTGGTGAGGTGAGTGGTGAGGTGATGGTCCTGCAGGAGTCGAGTCCCTGGTCGGGCATCGTCAAGCAGCTCGACGACATCTGGAGCCAGCTCGATGGCCTGCAGGGCCAGCTCGATGCGATGTTCGCGCAGCAGCAGGAGCAGACCGCGCAGCTGACGGCGGCGGCTGACGCGATCCGGGAGCTGGCCGAGCGGATCCCGCCGCGAGGACTGATCGCATGACCCCCTGCACACCCCCGGGCCGGACACCCCCGGGCCGGACACGCGCGACCCGGTCAGCCGAGCGCCGGTCAGCCGAGCGCTGTCCGCCAGGACTGCACGTCCTCGCCGACGATCCGCCGAAGACGATCGGCTACAGCGTCAACGTCGACCGGCGCTGCACGATCTGCGGGGCGGTGGTTGCGACGGTGAGCTACGCGCCGAGCGAGTGGGCGCGGCGGCAGGCGAAGAAAGACGCGCAGCCGGATCTGCCCCTGGAGCCGGAGTAGGGAGCCACGGCGGTGTATTCGACCCGGCTGGTCGAGGTCCGGCTCGACGCCCTGGCGGCCAGCCGCCGGTTCCGTCCGATCGAGTATCCGGTGCCGGTCGTCCGCGAGTGCATCTCCCGCCTGAGCACGGTCGTCGACGAGCGCGGCGTGCTCACCCGGACCCTC
>DASTBN010000488.1:0-4419 GCA_035712045.1 Pseudonocardiaceae bacterium | reverse complement strand
CGGCGACAGGTTGTGTACCCGTTGCACCCGAAACCCTGATGCGCGCACTTGGGCGAGGACAGATCGCGTTGACCCACGAGACGTTCACACCCCGCAGCCCTGGCGGGCCGCCGCGCACCCGCGTGAGCTGCTCATGGCCTGCGAGGTTCTGCCCCGCGCCGGCAAGCAGATCCGCTTGCTCGAGCGCTGGCTCATCGCCCACCTCGATGCGATCACCGACCCCGGCCGCGCCCAGCTCATCCAGCGCTTCGCCACTTGGGAGGTCCTGCCCAGACTCCGGGCCCGCGCCGCCATCGCCTTCCTCGACTGGCTCGCAGCACGCCAGCGCACCCTGCACACCTGCGACCAGACCGACATCGACACCCGGCACGCCGAACACGCCGAGCACTGGCGCAGACGCCTGCGAGGCTTCCCGCTCTGGGCCATGCCCAGCAAGCTCACCCGACAACCGCGGCTACCAGCACCCGTCACCACCCACGGCGCCCCAATGCCCCACCACGAGCGGATGACCCTGCCCGGCCATCCGCCCACCGATCACGAACTCCCCCTGCGCTCCCGAGCCGCCGCAGTGATCGTCCTGCTCTACGCCCAGCCCCTCAGCCGGATCGTCCGGCTCACCGCCGACGACATCATCCGAGACCAGCCGATGCACCCCACAACCCTGGCCGCGCTCGTCCACAAGCCCGGCGTCCCCACCCGCACAGCCGCGATCCGCCAGCACCTCCGGGACATGCCAGCAGCCGTCGTCACCGACGCCCTGAGCTACCACCCCGTCACCACAGCCAAGATCGCCGCCCAAATCGGGGTCACCTGGAGTCGCTACGCTCCCGGTGATCACACACGAACTGGCGACAGTTGAACGCGAGCTCGCCAGTCTCACGGGTCGGCTGGCCCGCTACCGCACCGGCCGCCGGGGGAGGCCGGGACTGGTCAGACGCCGAGGTCGCCGGCTTGGGCCGCGGAAAGCAGCGCGCGCCACTGGGAAGGGGTGACGGCCAGCAGCGGGCTGCGGGCGCCGAGCTTGCTGTCGCGGACGCCGACCCAGCCACCCCGCCCGGTGGTGACCTTCAGGCAGTTGTTCTCGCCCTGCGAGTAGCTGGACTTGTGCCACCCGGTGGCGGTGGCGAGCACGGTGGTGACCTCCACGCAGTTGTTCGCTCCCTGCGAGTAGCTGGACGTGCGCCAGCCGGTGGCGGTGGTCAGCGCGGTGAGCGCCTGGTCGTGGTTCATGTCAACTCCTCGATGCGGCGGACCAGCAGGGTCCGGGTGTCCTCGGGGGCGCGGGCGTGCACCTGGATGCGCCGCAGCGTGTTGCGGTAGGTCATGATCTCGCCGCGGTCCTCGTAGTAGGTGCCTCTGGTTGGCGCTTCGGTGTAGGCGATCCCGGGATCGCCTTCCAGCTCGGGCGGGAAGGTCAGGACTATGAAGGTCCCGTCGATCCCGGCGTGCACGCCAGCCTCCAGCGGCAGCACCTGAATGGTGAGCGCGGGCAGGTCGAGGAGCTTGACCAGGTGCTCCAGCTGCTCGACCAGCACCCGCGGCTCACCGGCGGGCCGGTAGAGCACGGACTCGTCCAGCACGCACCAGACGGTCGGCGGGTGCGGCTGCCGGGTGAGCACGTCCTGGCGGGTCATCCGCAGCTCGACGCGCCGGGCGAATTCAGCGTCGCCCAGCCCGGGCTCACCGGCCCGGATGACGGCCTTGGCGTAGGCCGGGGTCTGGAACAGGCCCGGCACGATCATCGAGTCGTAGCTGTCGATCTGCACCGCCGAGGACTCCATGGCCAGGAAGAGGTCGAACCACTCCGGCGCGGTGCCCTTGAACGGCAGCCACCAGTCCCGGCCCTTGCGCGCGCTGTCCACCAGATCATGGAACGCCGGGATGCGCTCGGCGGCGCCGTAGAAATCGAGCAGCACCTCCAGCTCGGGGCCCTTAGGCAGGTTGCGCATGGTCTCCAGATGCGAGACGTGCGAGACGACGCAGCGTAGCCGCCCGGCGACCTGCTCGCGCTTGAACCCGGCCGCCTCCCGCAGCCGGCGCAGTTCCAGGGCGATGTAGCGCTTGAGCACGGTCGGGCTCGATGACGCGACCATCGGTGGTTCCCTCGCCGCCCTTCTGCCGGGTGGAACCGGTGCGGGTGCGCGCCGACGTCACCCGGTCGGATGCGCCAACACCTGTTCCACAGTACCGCGACACCGTGTACTGTGATACAGCGTCACAGTGCTCGTAATGTTCACTTACACCATAGCCCCAGGCGGAGCGGCGCTACCACTGATGTCGCTCGTCGGAGCCGTCCCGGGGCCCACAGCCGGCGGCGGCCCCGTTTCGTTCTCCGACCACGGGCGGGGCCGCTGCCTTCCAGACCACGCGTTCGGGGAGTCTGCCATGCGTTTATTCGGCCACGGGACCCAGCGCGGCGCGATCCGCTGCCGCGACACCGCCCGGCACGCTCACCGGCTGGAGGTTCGCCCCTGGGCTGACCTGGCCGGCCCGCAGGTGCTCCTGGTCCTCGACGATGAGGTGCCGGTGGTGCTGCTGCCCTTGCAGGTCGGGTGGCTGCGCCGGCAGCTGCGTGAGTCGGTGCTCGACGCCGAGCGGCAGTGCGCATGGCTGGCTGGGCGAGCCGGGACCTGGGCGTGAACACCACCATCGAGCAGCTGCGCCGGTTGAGCCGGTTCGGCTTCCACGGCGAGCGGCTCTTCGACCACGACGGGGACGTCGAGCTCCTCTACTACACCCGCGATTCCCACGGCGTGCGGGAGGTCGTGATGGTCTACGGCGAGCACAGCGCGCTGGCCTACCGCACCCGCGACCTGCTCGACCCGGAAAGCCCGTTGCGGGTCAGCGGGAACGCGCTCGAGTGGCGCCTGCACGGCGACGTGGTGACCGTGATCAACGCCCTGCTCTCGCTTCCCTCGCCGGAGCTCCCTTCCTCCGCCGCGACACGCCGAGACGTTCCGGGAGCGCCGCGGTGAATCACGCCTCGGGGGACCGGCGGGAGATCAGCGCGGACGAGGCCGCGAGAGCATTGTGCGCGCTCTTCCTGGCCAACGCTGACCGTGGTGACAACGCGGCCAACGACAACCTCGTCGCGGAGCTGGTGCGCCGGATCCGCGTCCGGCAGAGCCCGGGCCCACCGGACTGACGCATCCTGGCGTCAAACGCAACGGACGACGCTCACGCGCCGGTCAGACGGCGTGTCCCCGGACGAGGACGCGATGCTCGCCGCTGCCCGCTGACCTCGAATCCCAAGTAGGCGGCATTCACCCAAACCTTCGGTTTCCGGGCAGAGGTCGCGGCTGGCGGTAGTGACACGGCGGGCGGGGCCGGGTCGGCGGTCGGAACAGAACAGCGGCCAGGACTCGCGGCCCTTGAGGTACCGGGGCAGCAGCAGCCGTACTAGCCAGGCAGGGGAGTGCGGCAGGGGCGGCGGCCGTGCCGGGATGGGCTGGTCGTGACATACCCTTACTCTGCGTGATTGAGGGGCTGGTTGGGGGTGCGAAGGTGGGTGTGGCCGATCAAGCCCTGCCGCCGGTACAGCGCCATCAGTTTAAGACCGTTGATCCCGAATGCGCCCATGCGTTCAATTGGCAGAATTACGGTGATTACACTGTGCGGATTTCGGGCAGCACGGAGGCATAGATCTGGCCGAACCGCGCACCACTGCCGCACCATCTCGTGGGAGACCACGACCCGCGCTGGGCCAACATCTCCTGGACCCCGCGAAGCTGAGAGGGAAGTGTCCCCTCGGGGCTCACGCCCGCCTCTTCACCTTGTCCGCTATTCATGAACCACTAGCCGGGGCATGCGGCTCTCGCGCTGTCCTGCAATGCGGGTGTACGAGTAGCGGGTGGCGTGCTCCGGGTGTCACGCACCCCGCGGCGAGAGCCGTATGAGCGCGGACCGTAATGCCCTGTAGTGTTGCTTGTTCACGCGAACAGCCTCTTGGTAATCATGCCAATTGACGGAACGCTGTTAATTCAGATATATGGAGCTGTGGCAGTCCAGAGACGGGCGGCCTCCCTGGACCTTGATCGGGATAGCGCCATGCCGGCAGATGAGTTCTTAGTGGCCGCCATGTACGAATTCACCTCGGAAAATTTGAGCCGTTGTGCGCCCGCTGGCACATTCATGGGCTCACGATCGGCGTTGGATATCGCACGCATGGGAAGCTCGGGCAACCTCACGCCTTAGTGTCCTGACTCGGCAATCTTGTTCGTCGCGGGAGCGGTTAAGGGCTATCTCACACTGTGAGTGAGCCAGGGGGGTCCCACCATGCATATTCAGATAGTCATCGTGTTGGTGGTGGCCGCGCTCGCCGCAGCGGTGGCGTATTCGGTCATTAGCCGGGTATTGCCTGGACGCTGGCGCAAGCACGAGCAGGAACGATCCGAAGACTTCATCCTCGACTCGGTTAAC
>DASTBN010000487.1:0-5654 GCA_035712045.1 Pseudonocardiaceae bacterium | reverse complement strand
CCGGAGAAGGTCACGATCCACCCGATGAGCCGCGAAGTGCTCCGGGTCCTGATCTCCCTGCACCGCCGCAGCAACCCCCAGCTGCTCACCCTCGCCAAACAAGCCGGACTCACCGCGTAATCATTGCTGGGTCGCCGATGTCGAGTTTACGGCACCCCGGTCAGGCAATTCCTGGGCTATGCCAGATCGGCGGGACGCCGCGGGTATTTCGGCACGCGGTCTACATCGACTCTCGTTAATCTTCGGGCTTCTGCCCCGACACGGTGATGAATACCGAACGGACGTCGGCGAACGCGGGATCGCCGAACAGGGCGACCATCTGGTCGAGCTCGGCCTGGGTGATGTTCCCGTCCTTGACCATGATGCCGCCGATCTGGTGAATGGTGGCGAGGACGAACGCGTCGTACGCTCCGCCCAAGCCCATGCAACGGGATCTGGTGGCGACCTCCAGCCGCCGCAGGCCGGCTTGCGCCATCAGGCCCGGGAGGCGGCGGGCCCATCGCATATCCGAGCCTTGAGCTACCCACCGCTCATCCACCGCACGGTAGAAACGCCGCAGCGGCGGATACGGCGAGGTGTCCGGCGCGAACATGTAGGGCTCACCCGCCACCAGCCAGCCGCCCGGGGCCAGCCACTCCACGGCCTGGGCCAGGACAGTGTCCCGGGCCAGAATATGGCACAGCACGGACCGGGAATGGATGAGATCGAAGGACCCCGCCGGAAACCAGTCGCGGCCCACATCGAACTGGCGGATTTCCACGTTGTCGAGCCGCGCACGATCAAGGAACCGGACATCGATATCGGCGGCGACGACGTGCCCGTCACGGCACCGATCGGCCAGCCAATACGCGATCGAACCCGACCCCGCGCCCAGATCCAGGCACCGCCACGACGGCGTCACCGGCAGTCCTTGGAGGATCTCCAGCGTATGAGGATCCGAGTCCCGCTCCAGCAAACGGAGCCGTTCACGTTCGGTCGGGAGGTCCTTGCTCAAAATTCCCGTGCTGTAGGGATCGGTGAGCCGCCCCGCATGGCTTCCCGGGACTCCGGCCTGGCTCACGCCGCACCTCCACCCGCAGCACAGACTCGGATTAGTCTAGTGACCCGCCTCGCATCGGCTCTCACCCACCGTGGCCAGGTGATAAAAAAACGTCAACGAACCGGGCTGCCGCTGTGAGGAAATCTGCTGGAGGTACTGCTGCGCAATGCCGGGAAACTACCGGTACCGGCCCTAACGCGGTGTGCATGGGAGAAGTAACCGATGGGGTCTGAGGGTAACGGGATGAGAGATCGACGCGGGCAGCTGCGGGTGTACCTGGGTTCTGCACCCGGCGTGGGCAAGACCTACGCCATGCTCAGCGAGGGCCGCCGCCGGGCCGAGCGAGGCACCAGCGTGGTGGTGGGCTTCGTCGAGTGCCACGGTCGGCGCCGCACCGAGGAGCAACTCGCCGGGCTGGAGGTCGTGCCACGGCTAAGGCGTGAATACCGGGACATCGAGCTCACCGAGATGGATCTCGACGCGGTGCTGGCGCGCCGGCCGCAGGTAGTGCTGGTCGACGAACTCGCCCACACCAACGTTCCCGGCGGCCGGCACGCCAAACGGTGGCAGGACATCGAGGAGCTGCTCGAGGCGGGCATCACCGTCATCACCACCGTCAACATCCAGCACCTGGAGTCCCTCAACGATGTGGTGGCGCGGATCACCGGCATCCTTCAGCGCGAAACGGTGCCCGATGCGGTAGTCCGGGCCGCCGACCAGATCGAACTGGTCGATATGAGCCCCGAGGCGCTGCGACGGCGGATGGCGCACGGCAACATCTACCCTCCGGAGAAGGTCGACGCCGCGCTGGCCAACTACTTCCGCACTCCCAACCTCACCGCGCTGCGCGAGCTGGCCCTGCTCTGGCTCGCCGATCGGGTCGAGGAGGGGCTGCGGCGCTACCGCGACCAGCACCAGATCTCCGATACCTGGGAAACCAGGGAACGTGTCGTGGTGGCGTTGACCGGCGGCCCGGAAGGCGCCACGCTGATCCGGCGGGCGGCGCGGATCGCCGCCCGCACCGGCGCTGGTGAGCTCCTGGCGGTGCACGTCACGTCCAGCGACGGGCTGGCGGGTTCCTCGCACATGGCCCTGGCCGAGCAGAAACAGCTGGTGGAATCCCTCGGAGGCTCGTACCACGCCGTCATCGGCGACGATATTCCCACTGCCTTGCTGGACTTCGCGCGGGCTGAAAACGCCACCCAGCTCGTCCTTGGAGTGAGCCGCCGCAACCGGCTGGCCCAGCTGCTCACCGGAGCGGGAATCGGCGCCACCGTCACACGGCTCTCGGGTGACATCGACGTCCACATGGTCACCCATGAACGGGCCGCCTACGGCCGCCGGCTGCCCGCGCTGGGTGGTGCGCTGTCCCTGCGTCGGCGCCTCAGCGGCTGGTTCACCGCCGTGGCGCTGCTCCCGTTGCTCACCGTCGCGCTCGTCCGGCTGCGGACCAGCCTGAGCCTGCCCAGCGAGATCCTCTGCTATCTCGTCGCGGTCATCGCGATCGCCCTGATCGGTGGCCTGTACCCGGCCCTGGCCGCCGCGCTGACGGCATCCGTTCTGATCAACTACTACTTCACCCCGCCGTTGTACAGCTTCACGATCGCCGAGCCCAACAACATCGTGGCGCTGGTGGTCTTCCTCGCCGTGGCCGCCGCCGTGAGCTCCGTGGTGGACCTCGCGGCCCGCCGGACCCGCCAGGCCGTCCGGGCCACGGCTGAAGCGGAAACCCTCTCAGTGCTCACCGGCAGCGTGCTCAGCGGCGACGAGGCCTTGCCCGCCCTGCTCGACACGCTGCGGGAAACCTTCGGTATGGACTCCGCGGCGCTGCTGCACCGTGATGTGGATGACCCGATCCCCGGCGAAGCGGACGCGTGGAGCGTGGTCGCCTGCTCTGGGCGCGATCCCTGCACCACCCCGGACACCGCGGACATCACCGTCCCGGCCGGGCAGACGGCGATGCTCGCACTGCGCGGGCGGACACTGCCCGCGGCCGACCAGCGGGTGCTGGCCGCCTTCGCGGCCCGGGCGGCCACCGCCCTGGAGCAGCAGCGGCTCAGCGACAAAGCGGCCCAGGCCGCACCGCTCGCCGAGATCGACCGGTTCCGCACAGCCCTGCTCGCCGCGGTCAGCCACGATCTGCGCACCCCGCTCGCCTCGGCCAAAGCCGCATTGGGAAGCCTGCGTGACTCGACCATTACCTGGTCCGCTAGCGACCAGGAGGAATTACTCGCTACCGCCGACGAGTCCCTTGACCAGCTCATCACCCTGGTCACCAACTTGCTGGATACCAGCCGCCTGCAAACCGGCGCGATGTCTGTGCTGCGCCGCCCGCTGGCACTCGAGGAGGTCGTCCCGCGCGCCCTGGACGATATCGGCGCTCCCGCCCAGGGCGTTCAGCTGGACGTGCCAGGTGACCTGCCCGAAGTGGTCGCTGATCCCGCCCTGCTGCAGCGGGTGATAGTCAACGTGACCACCAACGCGCTGCAGCACACACCACCGGGAACGCCAGTGCTCATCACCGCGAGCGCGCTGGGAGATCGGGTGGAACTCCGCGTCATCGACCGCGGGCCAGGCGTGTCACCCGAAGACCGGGATACCATCTTCGCCCCATTCCAGCGGCTGGAGGACCGTGACCGCACCACGGGTGTCGGTCTGGGGCTCGCGCTGTCGCGCGGACTGGCCGAAGCCATGAACGGCAGCCTCACCCCCGAGGAAACCCCAGGCGGAGGCCTCACCATGGTCCTCACCCTGCCCGCCCACCACACCGTCACCCACATCGCGGACTGATGGGGGAATGCGAGACTTACCAGGTGCCTTGGGCGGGAATTGGCGAGCGTATCGCGGTGTATCGGCGTCGGCGTGGGTTAAGTCAGGCGGCTCTGGCTGGTCTGATTGGCCGCTCGGAGTCGTGGCTTTCGCAGGTCGAGCGCGGGATTAGCTCGGTGGACCGATTGTCGGTGCTGCTGGACATCGCTCGCATCTTGCACGTCGATGTGGAGTCACTGATCGGTCGGCCGTGGCAGCTGACCTCGGGTGGCGTGGTGGCTCAGGGCCTGGATGCGGTTCGGCAGGTCTTGACCCAGTATGACCATCTGGTCGGCGAGGAGGCTCCCAACGTGCCGTCGTTGCCCGAGTTACGCACCCAGGTCGCGACGCTGCACCAGGACTACCAGGCCGCCCGGTATGAGATGGTCGTCCATCAGCTCCCGGACCTCATCACGCTCATCAACGGGATTCCTCGGATCGCCGCCGATGAGCGGCGCGGGTCACTGTGTACCTACGTTTCTGCCTATGTTGGTGCCGCGAAGCTGCTGACCAAGTTCGGTGTGAGCGATCTTGCTGTACTTGCGGCGGACCGGGCGGCGACGATCGCGGTCGAGGCTGACTCGCTCGGTGCCCGGGGGATGGCTGCTTATCAGGTGGTGTGCGCTCAGCTGCGTGATGACCGTACCGACGAGGCGGAGCGGCTGGCGGTGAGGATGGCCGAGACGATCCAGAGATCGGTCACGGCCCAGACGCCGGTGCTCATGTCGGTTGCTGGGGCGTTGTGGTTGATCGCGGCCGTGGCCGCTGCGCGCCGTACCGATCGGGCCGAGGCGTGGGCACGGCTGGACGCGGCCGAGCGTCTGGCTGAGCTGCTCGGCGAGGACGCTAACCATGCGTGGACCGCGTTCGGTCCGACGAATGTCCGGATTCATCGGGTGAGTGTGGCGGCGGAGTTGGGTGATCCGGGAGAGGCGTTGCGGGTCGCGGTGCAGGTCGATTCGACGAGGTTGGCGGAGGGTTTGCGCAGTCGCCGGGCGCAGGTCTCTCTCGATTTGGCCTGGGCGCAGGCCCAGCGCAGACGCGATGCCGAGGCGACGCTGCACCTGCTGGAAGCAGAACGCGCCGCCCCGGAGGTGATCCGGTACAACGCGATGGTGTCCAACCTGTTACGCGAGATGCATGCCCGCGCGCGCCGCCCGAACAGCGTTTTGCACGACCTGGCCGTTCGCGCGGGCGTGCTGGTTTAGACCACTGATGCCCGAGTATCTCGCGCTCATCGCCTGTGGCGCGCCGCTCGCAGCCCGTGTCCACGATGTCGCAGCTCATGCGGTGGAAGTGGGGTGGATCGTGCGAGTGGCGGCCACACCCTCGGCAATGAATTGGGTCGACGCTGACCGGGTTGAGGAGATCACCGGGTTTGGGGTGCTGGTGGAGCACCGGCGGCCGGGACAGGCTAAGCGATTCGCGCCCCCGGCCCAGGTCATCGTGTGTCCGGCCACGTTTAACACGGTGAACAAGCTCGCAGTCGGAATCATGGACAACTACGCTACCGGTCTGCTGTGTGAAGCCCTGGCCTTACGGACCCCGATCATCATCGCGCCGATGGTCAATAACCGGCTGTGGCCGCACCCCGCGTGGCAGCATAATCTCGACCTGCTCGCCGCAGCCGGGGTGAGGTTCATTGATATCCACACTGGTCACTTCGGACGGCCGACTGCTGTCCAATCCGGCACGGGAAGCGAGGTCATCGCGGCCTTCGAGCCTGCCTGGGTCCTGGCCCCCGCCAGCGGCCAACCCGCACAAAAATCCTAGTCCGCAATCCGTGCCCACACTGTCATGCGGGCAG
>DASTBN010000486.1:0-2914 GCA_035712045.1 Pseudonocardiaceae bacterium | reverse complement strand
GTCGTGATCGCACTCGAGTGCGCCCGCGTTAAACGAAGGTCCGGAATTGAGGGGCTCAAGTAACGACCGCCCCGCCGTAGGAGTGGCCGACCCGTTGTCCCGTCGGTTCAGAGCTGGTCGATTGGCGCCATCCGGTAGGCGAACTCGCCCATCTCCTGGCCGATGGCGAAGACGATGGTCACCATGGCCTCCTGGGTGGCCGCCCGTTCGATCGGCCCGACGTAGATGGGGTCGTAACCGGCGTCACGATTGAGCGCCTCGACGATCTCTCGAGCCTCAGTGTCCCCGCACCACAGGTTGCCCGGCCTGGCCCGGGCCGCCCCGAGCCGCGGGTACAGCGACGCATAGTTGATGTTGAACGACTTGGCGGTCGGACCGCCGACCCTCGACTTCACATACTCCGCGTTGGAGGCGAAGCCAGCCGGTGGCACGACGCCGTAGAGGTTCGTCGCATCGATCACCGTCTTGCCGTCGATGCCCTTCACCCCGTCGAGCGCCTCGGCGACCGCGTCGCCGGGCACCGCCACCAGCACGACGTCGGCATCCGAGACATCGCCGCCTTCCCGGCCGAGCCGGGTCACGTCGTGCCCGGCCGCCTCCCACAACGTCGCCAGCCCGCCTCCGACGTTACCTCTGCCAACCACAGTGATCCGCACGGTTCGACTCCTTTCCCAAGGCCGGACGGCCGCGAGCCCGCCCGCACCCCTTCGTATGAGACCTTTTTACGAGTGTCGTCATGGTTGATAGATTTCGAAATTATGCCCGAGCCGGTTATCGAATTGTCGGGCCGGTTTGCCATCGCATAAGCGACAGCTGGCGGATAGCTTCGGCGTCAAGGTGGACCGTTGCTGCCGCCAGGTTCTCTCGCAAATGCCGCAGGGAGGATGTGCCAGGAATAAGCAAGACGTTCGGGGAGGCGGTCAGGGTCCAGGCCAGGGCAACCTGCGCTGGTGTGATATCCAATCGCGCCGCTTCCCGGACTACCTCGGGCCTGCCGAGGATCGAGTTCGGGCCCGACTGACCGAAGCCCAGCGGTGCGAACGGCACGAACGCGATCCCGCGCCGGGCGCACTCCTCGAGCACGGGCTGGGACAGCCGGTTCGCGAGGTGGTAGGCGTTTTGCACGCAGGCCACCTCGGTGAACCGCGAGGCGCGGAGCAAATGCGCGAGGGTGATGTTGCTGAGGCCGATCGATTTGATCAAACCGTCGTCGCGGGCCGAGATCATGGCGTCGAGTTGATCGTCGAAGAAAGCATCCGGTCCGGTGTCTCGCATGAGGCGAAGATTGACGACCGGAAGCGCCTCCACATCGAGCGTTCGGAGGTTCTCTTCGATGGCCCGGCGAAGCTGCCGGGGTTCGTCGTCGGTGAGGACGCCACCCTCCCCGTCCCGCCGCGCACCGACCTTGCTGACCAGGATCAGCTCCGCGGGGTAGGGATGAAGCGCCTCCCGAATGAGCTCATTGACCACGGTCGGGCCGTAGTACTGGGCGGTGTCGATGTGGTCCACTCCCTGGTGGACCGCCTCGCGCAGCACCGCAAGCGCACCAGCGCGATCCCTGGGTGGCCCGAACACGTTCGGCCCCGTAAGGCGCATGGCCCCGAAGCCGATCGGCGACACAACGAACGGCCCCAGTGAACGCGTGTCCATACGAATCTCCGTTTGTTCATTCACGGCCGAATTAAAGGCAGTCATCGATATCGAAGTCCGTGCCGTTCACGGTCAGCCGCATGACAGCCCTGCGCACTCCGCCGTGATGCCTGCCGGTGCCCGAGCAGTCAGGCGCTGGCGAGCAGCCGAGTGGTGAGCACGATGTCGACGATGTCGGCGACTGTCTCGACGCGGGCCCAGTCCCGCTGAAGCTCGCACGCCAGGGATACCCAACTGATGGGTTGCGCACCGGCCTGGACTATTCGCTTGAGTCCGGCATGGTGTGCCTCGACTGACGTTCCCCCTACCGCGTCCACGACGGGGTAGACCTCAAATCCCTCGCGTATCGCATCCAGCGCCGGGAAGGCCAGGCACACCTCCGTCCATAGTGCGGTCATGATTAACTTCTTGCGGTCGGCCGTTTCGACCGCACGTCGAAAGTCGGCGTTTTCCCAGGGATTGATCTGCGTCCTGTCGATCTCTGCGCTGTCGGGGAGGACCGCCTTCAACTCAGGGATGGTCGGCTTCTGACCGTCGGTGACGTTGATGGTCGACAGCACGACGGGCAGGTCAAAGATCCTCGCGAGCCGGGCCACGGAGATGATGTTGTCGACCAGGAGCTCCCGGTCCATTGACGTGACGGTCTGCACCTGGCTCGGCTGGTAGTCGATGACCACGAGTGCGGCGTTGTGCGGTGTGAGGAGGTGGTCCGTGACGGGGTCTCGGGCCGATTCACTGGTCATCGGGGTCCTTCCCACAGGAATCGGAGCTCGGAGATGCTTCGAAGTGGATTGAGCGGTTCGCCGTTTTTCGAAAGGATCTCTGCGTGACTATCGTCCGGGTTCCTCGCCTCGATGGCATCTAGGAAACCCACAGTTGTGGGCTCGGGCCCGGCCTGAGCGCTCAGGGCCTGATCTTTGAGTTGGCCGGGCGGGGCTTGGAGTCGACTATGGATTTCCCTGATTCGACCGCCGCGTGGCGGTGCGAAGATGGGCTACGTTTAGGGCCAAGGGCGAGAGTTGCCTTTCTGCTGTTTGGGAAGGATCGAGGCAGGATGGGCTCTTGCGCTTGGCCCTTAGCGTCGGCGGGAGGCACGGCAGATGCTGTTTGGGCGGCGAAGCGAGTGCGAGGTTCTCGATCGATTGCTGGTGGCGGCGCGGGGCGGTCACGGCGAGGCGATTGTGATGCATGGCGAGCCGGGCGTGGGCAAGACGGCTTTGCTGGAGTACGCGATCGCGGCGGGGCAGGGCTTCCGGGTGCTGCG
>DASTBN010000485.1:0-2743 GCA_035712045.1 Pseudonocardiaceae bacterium | reverse complement strand
GAAGAGGTGCTCCGCCTGGAGGGTTACGACACCATTCCCTCCACCTTGCCCTCGGCGCCCCCCGGCCGCGGGCTCACCGCCCGCCAGCGCCGCCGCCGGAGCATTTCCCGGGCGCTCGCCCACGCCGGCTATGTGGAGGTGCTGCCCAGCCCGTTCGTCTCCGCCAGCACGTGGGACGCGTTCGGCCTCCCCGGCGACGACCCGCGCCGGCGTGCCCTCACGCTGCTCAACCCGCTGGAGTCCGATCGCGGCCAGCTGGCCACCACGCTGCTGCCCGGCCTGCTCGATGCCCTGATCCGCAATATCGCCCGCGGGCAGCGGGACGTGGCACTCTACGGGATGGCTCCCGTTGTGCGACCACGCCCCGGCGCCGCCGCGATTCCCGATGTGGGAGTGGCCAGTCGGCCCAGCGACGCCGAGGTCACCGCACTGATCGACGCGCTGCCCGCCCAGCCGTTGCACGTGGGAGCGGTGCTCGCCGGGCAATGGGAACGCCGTGGCTGGTGGGGCACCGGGCGCGCGGCCAGCTGGGCCGACGCGGTGCAAGCCGCCCGCGTAGTCGGCCACGCGGCCGGTGTCGAGCTCGACGTGCGCACCGCCCAGGTCCCCCCGTGGCATCCCGGCCGGTGCGCGGCGCTGCTGGTAGATGGCCACCCGATAGGCCATGCCGGTGAGCTGCACCCCGCCGTGGTCGAGGCGCTCGGCCTGCCGCCCCGGACCTGCGCGATGGAACTGGACATCGACGCACTCCCGCTGATCGACCGCCGCCCCGCGCCCGAAGTGTCGCCCTACCCGCCAGTCCTCCAAGACATCGCGCTCGTCGTCGACACCGCCGTACCGGTGGCTGAGCTCACCGCCACCCTGCGCCGGGGCGCCGGTGATCTGCTTGAAGACGTACGCCTGTTCGACGTCTACACCGGCAACCAGATCGGCAAGGGAAAGCGTTCCCTGGCCTTCGCGTTACGTTTCCGTGCCCCCGATCGCACCCTCACCGTCGCCGAAGCCACCGCCGCCCGCGACGCCGCCATCACCGCCGCCGCCCAGGCCCACGGCGCGACCTTGCGCTCCTAACCCACCCCACCCGGCGTGTCGCGCCCCAGCGCCCGCTGTGCCGCGCCGACATGCCTAGTGTTTCTGGTGCACGCGCTAGCGCACTCATACGGGTGTTTCCGCTGCTCGCGAGGGAAAATGATTGAATGATCTTGCATTAATACGCATAATCATTCACATGTCGGTCAGAGTCGCGGTAGCCGGCGCGAGCGGGTACGCCGGGGGGGAGCTTCTCCGGCTGATGCTGGGTCACCCGCACATCGAGATTGGCGAGCTGACAGCGGGCGGCAACGCGGGAAGCACACTCGGCGAGCACCACCCCAACCTGATCCCGCTCATCGACCGCGTCCTGTCCGGCACCACGGCGCGAGCGCTGGCTGGCCACGACGCGGTGTTCCTCGCCCTGCCACACGGCCACTCTGCGGCACTGGCGGCCGAGCTGCCGGAGGACACCCTGGTGATCGACTGCGGTGCTGACCACCGGCTCACCGACCCCGCTGCCTGGCAGCGCTGGTACGGCGGCGACCACCCCGGGACCTGGCCTTACGGGCTACCAGAACTCCCTGGAGCGCGAGAGAAACTGCGCGGCGCCCGCCGAATCGCCGTGCCCGGCTGCTACCCGACGGTCATCAGCCTCGCGCTGGCCCCCGCGTTGCACGCCGGCCTGGTCGCCCCCGATGTCGTGGTAACCGCGCTGTCCGGCACGTCGGGAGCGGGACGCGCGCTTAAACCTCACCTGCTGGCCTCGGAGGTGATGGGCTCGGCCAGCGTCTACGGGATGGCTGGCACCCACCGGCACACCCCAGAGATCATCCAGAACCTCAGCGGCGTCGCGGGCCACGCCGTCACGGTCTCCTTCACCCCGGTGCTGGCGCCGATGCCGCGCGGAATCCTGGCCAGCTGCTTGGCCGCGCTCAACCCGGGTGTGAAGGAGAACACCGTCCGTGACACCTATCAGGCCTCCTGCACGGGGGAACCATTCGTGCATCTGCTGCCCGCGGGCCGATGGCCGGCCACCAGCACGGTCCAAGGATCCAATTCCGTGCAGCTACAGGTCGCGGTGGACGCCGACGCCGGAAAGCTGGTCGCGGTCGGCGCGGTCGACAACCTCACCAAGGGCACCGCTGGCGCGGCCCTGCAATGCCTGAATCTGGCGCTGGGACTACCCGAGACCACAGGACTGCCCTCCTGGGGACTATCCCCCTGACCAGGTAAGGACACCACGATGAGCGTCACCGCAGCACGCGGATTCTCAGCGGCCGGGGTGGCCGCTGGTATCAAAGCCGATGGCGCGCTTGACCTGGCCCTGGTAGCCAACGGCGGGCCCGCTACGACAGCCGCTGGCGTGTTCACCCGCAACCAGGTGAAGGCGGCGCCGGTGCTGTGGTCGGCGCAGGTCCTCACCGGCCACCGGCTGCGCGCGGTCGTGCTGAACTCCGGCGGCGCTAACGCCTGCACTGGCCCAGGCGGGTTCCAGGACACCCACGTCACCGCCGAGCGGGTCGCTGCGGCGCTGGGCTGCGGAGCCGCCGAGGTCGCGGTGTGCTCTACCGGGCTCATCGGTGAGCGGCTGCCCCGGGAGACGCTGCTCGCCGGGGTCGACAAAGCGGCCGGGGCGCTGGCCGCCACACCGGAGGCCGGGCTGGCCGCCGCCACCGCAGTGCTGACCACCGATACCGTCCCCAAGCAGGCA
>DASTBN010000484.1:0-3122 GCA_035712045.1 Pseudonocardiaceae bacterium | reverse complement strand
TTCGAGACCGACCCGCTGCCGTTCGACCCGCGCCAGCAGCCACCCTCCTTCACCACCGATGACCTGCCGCTGGACCTGGCCGTGCTGCGCAACCTGGCGGCCCAGGTCAGCGCCGAGGTCCCGGCCGCGGGCACTGCCCCGGTCGCCGAGCACCGCGGGGGGCTGTTCACGATGAGCCCCGATGGCCGGTTCGTCGGCGGGCCGGTGCCGGACCTGACGGGCCTGTGGGTGGCCAGCGGCTGCAACGGTTCGGGGTTCTCCTCCTCGCCCGCGCTCGGCGAGGCGCTCGCTACCTGGATCACCACCGGCACGCCACCACCAGGCATGGCGGCACTGTCACCGGCCAGGTTCGGCGCGCTGCCCGACGATGCCCTGATCACCCGTGGGCTATGGCAATACGCCCACTACTACGACCCAGCTCCCGCTGGCCAGCCCGAGACTGTCAGCCGGGTCACCTAGTCTGCCAACCATGGCTACGTTCGTGCTGATCCATGGCGCAGGTGATGTCGGCTGGTACTGGCATCTGACCGCAGCGGAGCTGCAGGCCCGGGGCCATCACACGATCGCGCCGGACCTGCCGTGCGACAACGCCACGGCGAGCCTCGACGACTACGTGGGCGCCGTGACCGATGCGGTAGGCGGCCAGCAGGACCTGGTGATCGTGAGCCAGTCCTACGGCGCATTCACCGCGACCTTGGCCGCTACCAAACTCCCCGTGCGGCTGCTCGTGCTGCTCGCCGGAATGATCCCGGCCCCCGGTGAGAGCCCAGGCGAATGGTGGACCAACCCCGGCTACCAGCACGCCGTCGAGGAACAGGCCAGGCTTGACGGTGGCAAGACCGGCCACGACGATCCGCTCATCAGTTACTACAACGGTGTGCCGCGCCCGCTAGCCGAGGAAGCCTTGCGCCGGGGCGGGCGCGGGGAGTCATCCACTGTCTGGAACACGCGATGGCCACTTGATGGGTGGCCGGACGTGCCCACCAGGTTGATCCTGTGCAAGGACGACCGGTCCTTCCCCGTTGCCTACATGCGGCGGGTGGCACAGCAGCGCCTGGGCACCGTCCCCGACGAGATCCCCGGCTGTCATTGCGCCGCGCTCAGCCACCCGAAGGAACTAAGCGACCTTCTCGTCAGCTACCTCAACTGACCACAGCCACGCCTTAGCGCTCTGACCTGTGAAACATGCGAAAACCGGGTTGCTGAGCAGGTCGCGCTGAGTTGGAAACGCCGCACCTGCCTTCCAGGCTCTCCGGCAGTGGAACACCCAAGCCGAGACGAAGCCCGCCAATCGCGCTGATCGGCGATTAATCCGCGCCGGGGCGGGTAGCCGCTGACCCTCCAGGAGAGGCCCCCGGCCCGGACCGCCCCCGAAAGCCGGGCCGGGGGCGCATCAATCACCGCCAGCCGCCCGGCGGCGGCCAGGGGCTCCTTCCGCTTGTGGTTTGCAACCGCTTGTCGAGACGGTAGTACCTGGCGGTAGTAGCCGGAATGTCTGACGCACACCAACCTATACGATTAGGACACGTTTTCTAATCAGGCAGCGTGTTCGTATCCGGCTCGCCCGGACTGCGGAGCCCAGGACAGTCCTTGCAGCGCAGCGTCCCTCGCCATCCGCTGACCTGCTGCGGGGACGTTGAACCGTCATTGAGCCGTGGGGCATGATGGTCACAGCAGTTGATGAGCCAGCCGCGAACCGGCTGGCTCCTGCCCTCTAAGTCATCCGGGATCGCGGCTGGCACGCCCGTCCGGAGGTACCCGTGGTGACTGAACCAGCCCCCTCCCCCCCGGAAGAAGATCGCCTGACAGACTTGCCGGAAACCCGGGCGGTGATCGAGCAGGCCAAGGGGATCTTGATAGCGACGTACCGATGCGGCCCCGACGAGGCGTCGGAGCTGCTGCGCAGGGCCTCCCGAGGCGGCGGCGTCAAGACTCACGTGCTCGCCGCGAGACTGATCGAAGTGGCCAGGCGTGGCCTGCTGGACGCCGAGGCCGGCCGCGACGGAGCCTAGAACCTGCTATTACCGCCGTGTTCCCAAAGTCTGGCGGAACATAGACGCAACAGGAGGGGACTCAGCGCTCCGTCACGTAGGCGCCGCGGCCGGGGACGATCCGGACCAGGCCCTCATCGACAAGCACCTGAACCGCCTTCGCCGCCGTGCCCCCGGGCTATCCCGTGCTCCTGCATCAACGTCGTGTAGGACGGCAGCGGTCATAACCGCGCATTCCGGTATATCTGGACATGATGTTTAACCAGGCGTAGCGTCATCATCACGGTTGATGAGCCAGCCGCTAGGGGTCTTCCCCGGTGGCTGGCTCGTGCCTTTTGCACCCGTCCTCATGGGCCAGCCACAGTCCCCGAGAGGGGGAGGACGATGGAGCAGGGGCGCATTTCACAGCTTCAGGTCGGCGTGAGCCGGGACGGCGTGATCGTCACGGTCGCCGTGACCGGCGAACTGGACATCACCACGGCACCCGGCCTGACGGAGCGCCTACTGAAAGTCGCACGGGCGCATCCCGAACGGCTTGTCCTGGATCTGGGCGGGCTCGTCTTTGCTGATGTCGCAGGCGCGAGGGCGCTGGATGACGTGCACACGCTCCTGCAAACCGTGTGCCCGGTCATCCTGCGGCGGCCACGGCCCTCGGCCCGCAAGGTCTCCGGGCTCACCGGCCTCATGGAGAGTTAGCAGCGGGGCGGTGCGGCGGGCCGTACCACACCGACCGAGGCTCGCGATGGTGCGGGTTCCGGCAGCCTGGCCGTACGCAGTACACCGACCCCGCCCGAAACACGCAGCGTTCGTGCACCTGGTGGCAGAGCGGGCAGACGACGGGGAACTGCGAGAGATCCTGCGGCCCCGGCGCGTCACCCATGACACAAGGTAACTCCGCCCGGCGATCGGGCGACCGAGTGAACTCCGCATGATCCCGGCGCACCCGGGTAAGGACCAGGATTCCACTTGGGGGGCCCGGGGCGGGGCGCCGAGTGACCCGTCGCCGCCCCGGGCCATTACCTGCCCGCCAGATGGCCGCGCCGTCTGAGTCCGCATAATCCCGGGCGTCTCGGGTAGCGCGCGATGGTCCGGTCCGGGGGGTGGCAGCGGGGCCCTGCCCCGGGCCGGGCC
>DASTBN010000483.1:0-9652 GCA_035712045.1 Pseudonocardiaceae bacterium | reverse complement strand
ACCGTAGGTCCTAGCGCCTCCAGCCTGTTGGCGCGCGTGAATACCTGTTGTCACACCCACGCGCTAACCAGGAAGGAGCGTGGTGTGAACCACGGACCGTTCTGCCGCTCGGCCGAGCTCGCCGCGGGCGTCCACCGGGCTGAGGGCGGGATCTTCGCCGGCTTTCGTGCCGCGCATGCGGTCGGGCGCATCTATTCCGGCACGTTCACCGCGACCCTTATAGCGAACGGCATCAGATTCCGCTGAGGAGGAGAACCAGCCAATGGACCTACTGACTAGGCCAGACAGGGTGAGCAGGGATCTCGCGGATCTGGTTATGGCCAACCTTAAGCCCCAAACCGAAGTACACGAACGCGCCGGGAGGGCTGGCATTGCCCGAGTAGCGGCCTGCCCGGTCAACGGCCGTCGGTCCGTCCTTACGACGTTTCGGATGGAGGGGGCGCTGACCGGTGCGCCGAAGGAGTTCGCGCGAACGGACGCGCATGGGGTGGCTCGCCTGGGTGAACTGGACGAGCGGCTCGCCGTGATCGGGCGGACCTGCCCGGGTATGGAATCCGACATTGAGCTGTGCTGGCTGACCTGCGTGATGCTGGAAGGCGTGTGGCACGAGCGAGTACACGGGTCCCGAACGGTGCCAGCCGTGCCCTGCGCGTGTACCCTGTGCGCCCGTCTGCCTGTGCCGCCTCGACGCGAGTTGAACGACTACCAGTGGCGCAGGAGCGAAGGACCTTCCCTGACCGTTAAGATCTGGCCCTACCGCAGCGAGCTAGACAGCGTACTGACCGCCGGCTGGGTATGGAATAGAAAACTGAACGACCATAGTGTCGGCCTCGACCTCAGGAATCGGTACGAGGACGACATCCTGGTCTTCCACGAATACAAGCGCGTCGTGGCCGCCATCGATATCGAGCGGACCGCCCAGAACGTCAAACGGCGTATCGATGGCACGAACGGCGGGTTCGACGCCAATGGTGCGCGCGCCCTGATCGCGGGACTGTTCATGAGGCACAAGCGGTCCGTGGATGAGTACTGGATCCGGCGCCACCAGGCCAGCGTTATCTGGCTATCTCCCCTTAGCCCGCTCGACGTTCCCGCCTACTCTCTGTTGCAGCTTTTTGACAGCCTGGTCTGGCACTACTCACCCGATGCCGAACGCTGGCACGAGGAAAACCTGGCTGCGCTGATCCTGGCCCGCGTCTTGGACGATATGGCCGACGTCCGGGCCGACGCTGTCACCGGGGAGATCAACAGCCTCTGGCTGACCACCATCTCCACCCACGAGAAGGCACTGCGGGGTGCATGCGCCATCGCCGCGATCAAATACGGATGCATGCCCGAAGCGCACGGCCAGGTGTGGAATAGTTGGCTGGTCAACGCCACCATCGTCTGGTTGGGGCTTAGCGGGCGGCACGCTCTGTGGTTCGACGGTGTCACCGACGGTTTTCCGTCAGCCGAGGACTGTCCACTGTGTGGCATCCAGCCCCACTCCTGCGCCGGCTTGCTATCCGGTGGCATCACCCTCCAAATCGGCCCGCAGCCCACCACGCGAAATCTCAGCCCTGCCGCGAACCGCCTTTCCGAGCGGTGCCGTACCGAATGCCCCCAAGCGTGGCCGCTGTTCGACACCGAACTCGCCGCCTTTGAAGCCCTCCACGGGCCGTGGCGGGGCAGCGTCGACAACATCTGGACAATCCTGCGCCGGACCTACCTCGCCGCTGTCCTCGCCTCACTCAGCGGTGGCGCCAAACACGCCGCGCGCCAGATTCAAGTCGACTCCGGTGCCGTCGGCGCGGACCAGTTCCACCTCCTGAACCAGCTTCCAGCAGGGGCGGAGGACACCGCGCTGCTATCCTACATGTTCGGTTGCGCACACCCGCACTTCCTCTGGAACTGCCTAGGCCACCAGAACCAAACAATCAGCGGAGACTGGCTCGACGGCTGAACAAAAAAATAAAATGTCGCGGAAGGGCCGTTCGAAGGAGCGACCATAACCTATCCTACGCGGGCCGTCGTGGCGTGTTGCGTCTCCTGGCCTGGGCCGCGAGCGTCGCGTCGTCGTCCCGCTCGGCCTAGCTTCCGGTTGTGTGCCGTCCTCGCCGTGATCCTGTTCCGGTGAGGCGCCCGTCAGGGCGGGGTCCGGGAGCTCGCCTACACTCGATCCACGATGCCCTGGCGGCGACCGGGCCCGGTCCTGTTGGTAGACGTAGGAGTATTCCGTGAAGAGCACTGTCGAGCAGCTCAGCCCGACGCGAGTGAAGATCAACGTCGAGGTGCCGTTCGACGAGCTCAAGCCCGACTTCGACCGCGCCTACAAGAAGATCGCCCAGCAGGTCAACATCCCGGGTTTCCGGCCGGGCAAGGCCCCGGCGCGGGTCTTGGAGCAGCGCCTGGGCCGGGGCGTGGTGCTGGAGGAGGTCGTCAGCGGGGCGGTGCCGGCGAAGTACGCCGAGATTGTCTCCGCGGAGGACGTGCACCCACTCGGCCGCCCGGAGATCGAGGTCACGAAGATCGAGGACGGTGATCACGTCGCGTTCACCGCCGAGGTCGACGTCCGGCCGAAGATCGAGATGCCGGTGTTCGGCGAGCTTGAGGTCTCCGTCGACGACGTCGAGGTGACCGAGGCACTGGTGGACGAGCAATTAGACGGGCTGCGTTCACGCTTCGGCACCCTCACCCAGGTCGAGCGCCCCGCGCGGGAGAAGGATTTCGTGGTGCTGGACCTGTCGGCCACCATCGATGGTGAGAAGATCGCGGAACTCGCGACCACCGACCTGTCCTACCAGATCGGCTCCGGGGACCTCGCCGAGGGAGTTGACAGCGCGCTTCTCGGCGCCACACAGGGCGAGCAGCGGACCTTCACCACCACGGTGAATGCCGGGGAACACACTGGCCAGCAGGCGGAGGTGACGGCGACGGTCCAGGCGGTGAAAGAGCGTGAGCTGCCCGTGGCCGATGACGAATTCGCCCAGGAAGCCAGCGAGTTCGACACCATCGAGGAGCTCCGCGCCGATCTCCGGAGCCGGCTGGGCCGCGTGATGGCCATGCAGCAGGGCGCGCAAGCCCGGGACGAGGTGCTCAAGGCGCTCCTCGCCGCGGCCGATGTTCCGCTGCCGGAGAGAATCGTCGAGGGCGAGTACGAATCGCGCAAGCGCGACGCGCTGCGCATCTTCGACAACGACGAGCAAAGCCTTGGCCGCTGGCTGGAGAAGCAGGGCCGCAGTGCTGAGGAGTTCGACAACGACCTGCGCACCACCGCGCGGGACACGGTGAAGGCCCACCTCGTGCTGGACGAGATCGCCGACGCGGAAGGACTCACGGTCAGCGACAACGAGCTCCATGAGCGCCTGGTTTATCAGGCGCAGCGCCGTGGCATGAGCCCCAACGATTACGCCATGCAGGTCCAGGAATCCGGCGAGCTGGCTTCCCTCTACGCTGACGTCCGCCGCGGTAAGGCGCTGATCACCGTGGTGCGCCAGGCGAAGGTCACCGACGCCTCCGGTAACCCGGTCGACGTCGACGCGCTGATGGACGAGGCGGCCCAGCACTAGGCACACCGAATCTCCAGGCCGGGACCGGCGACTGGCGTAACGCTCTGAGCGAACCTCCGGCGCGGCAGGAAGTACAAGGCTGCCGCCTTCGTTAGGGTCGGCAGAGTCGAGAGCTCCCATCCACCGCCAGGTAAACCCCTGATGACAGAAGGCAGGCACACGTGATCACGGACCACATCACCTCGGCCGGGCCGCGACGGGACGCCCCCGTGATGCGGTCCGGAACGGCTGGCCTCAACCTGACCGACTCGGTATACGAGCGTCTGCTGCGCGAGCGCATCATCGTCCTGGGCTCTCAGGTCGACGACAACATCGCCAATCAGATCTGGGCCCAGCTCCTGCTGCTGGAGGCGGAGGATCCCAAGCAGGACATCCGGCTTTACATCAACTCACCGGGCGGATCGGTGACCGCCGGCATGGCCATCTACGACACCATGCAGTCGATCCAGCCAGACGTGGCGACCTACGCGGTGGGCCTCGCCGCCTCGATGGGACAGTTTCTCCTCTCGGCCGGCACCCAGGGCAAGCGCTACGCCCTCCCGCACGCCCGCATCCTCATGCACCAGCCCTCGGCTGGCGTCTCCGGCACGGCGGCGGACATCGAGATCCAGGCTGACATGCTCATCAAGCACAAGCGTGAGCTGGCCGAGCTCATCTCGGAGCAGACCGGCCAGCCGGTGGACCGGATCATCGCCGACTCCGACCGGGACCGCTGGTTCACGGCGGAGGAGGCTCGCGACTACGGCTTTGTCGACCAGGTCCTGACCCGCCCCCAGTCGCTGCCCTACACCGGCCGCTGAGCCTTGAGGAGCCCCCGATGAACCCGATGAATACGCCCCAATCGCGCTATGTCCTGCCCTCGTTCATCGAGCGCACCAGCTACGGGATCAAAGAGTCCAACCCGTACAACAAGCTCTTCGAGGAGCGCATCATCTTCCTTGGTGAGCAGATCAACAACACCTCCGCCAACGACACCATGGCGCAGCTGCTGGTGCTGGAGTCCACCGACCCGGACCGCATGATCACGATGTACATCAACTCGCCAGGCGGGTCGTTCACCGCGATGACGGCCATCTACGACACGATGCAGTTCGTCCGGCCGGAGATCCAGACGGTCTGCCTCGGCCAGGCCGCCTCCGCCGCCGCCGTGCTGCTCGCTGCGGGGACTCCCGGCAAACGGCTCGCCGTGCCGAACGCCCAGATTCTCATCCACCAGCCGGCCACCGAGGGCATGTACGGGCAGGTGTCGGATCTGGAGATCCAGGCCGCTGAGATCCAGCGGATGCGCCGCCTGCTGGAGACCACCCTGGCCCACCACACCGGCCAGACCCCGGAACGCATCCGTGCGGACATCGACCGGGACAAGATCCTGACCTCGGCCGAGGCCAAGGAGTACGGGATCATTGACGAGATTACCCAGATCCGGAAGCTCTCCGCAGCCCGGACATGACGCTGCGTGCCGCGACACGCCGAGCGAGCGAATCAGCGGCCTAACCGGGCAATATCGGGAAAGCTAGTCCTCCCGCACAGCGGGGTCGGACGGGTAACGTCGACACACAGGCAGCCAGGCGCGCTGCACACCACGCGCCGGGAAGGACGAGAGGCCAGCGCCCATGGCACGGATCGGTGACGGCGGCGACCTGCTGAAGTGTTCGTTCTGCGGGAAAAGCCAAAAGCAGGTCAAAAAGCTCATCGCCGGGCCTGGGGTCTACATATGCGACGAGTGCATCGACCTGTGCAACGAGATCATCGAAGAGGAGCTCGTCGACACCGGTGATGTCAAGCTCGATGAGCTGCCCAAGCCCAGCGAGATCCACGACTTCCTCGAGGCCTACGTCATCGGCCAGGACGACGCCAAGCGCACCCTCTCGGTCGCGGTCTACAACCATTACAAACGCATCCAGGCCGGTGAGAAGGGCCGCGACGACGAGATCGAGCTGGCCAAGTCGAACATTCTCATGCTCGGCCCCACTGGCTGTGGCAAGACATACCTCGCGCAGACCCTGGCCAAGCTGCTCAACGTCCCCTTCGCCATCGCCGACGCCACCGCGCTCACCGAAGCCGGCTACGTCGGTGAGGACGTCGAGAACATCCTGCTCAAGCTGATCCAGGCGGCGGACTACGACGTCAAGCGGGCCGAGACCGGCATCATCTACATCGACGAGGTCGACAAGATCGCCCGCAAGTCGGAGAACCCCTCGATCACCAGGGACGTCTCCGGTGAGGGAGTTCAGCAGGCCCTGCTGAAGATCCTGGAGGGCACTACCGCCAGCGTCCCGCCGCAAGGCGGCCGCAAGCACCCGCACCAGGAGTTCATCCAGATCGACACGACGAACGTCCTGTTCATCGTCGCGGGCGCGTTCGCCGGCCTGGACAAGATCATCGAGGATCGCATCGGCAAGCGCGGGCTGGGTTTCGGCGCGGAGTTGCGGTCCCGTTCCGAGATCGACACCTCGGACATCTTCGCCGATGTCATGCCCGAAGATCTGATCAAATTCGGGCTGATCCCGGAATTCATTGGTCGGCTCCCGGTGATCGCCAGCGTGACGAACCTGGACAAGAACTCGCTCGTGCAGATCCTCACCGAGCCGCGCAATGCCCTCTCAAAGCAGTACTGCAAGCTCTTCGAGATGGACGGCGTGGAGCTGGAGTTCACCAGCACCGCCCTCGACGCGATCGCCGACCAGGCGATTCTCCGCGGCACCGGGGCCCGCGGCCTGCGTGCCATCATGGAAGAAGTGCTGCTGCCGGTGATGTACGACATTCCCAGCCGCAGCGATGTGGCGAAGGTGGTCATCACGGAGCAAACCGTCCGGGAAAATGTGAACCCGACAATCGTGACCCGGCAGCCCACCCGCCGCGAGCGCCGCGAGAAGTCCGCCTGACCAGTGTGAGTCAGCCGTCGGTTCGTAGTGAGGACGCCGCTTTAGCCGAGCTGCGGGCGGTCGAAGCGGAACTGGACCGCCGCTGGCCGGAGAGCCGGATCGAGCCATCGCTGACCCGGATCGCGGCACTGGCCGACCTGCTCGGCTCGCCGCAGCGCTGCTACCCGGTGCTGCACATCGCCGGCACCAACGGCAAGACCTCCGTGGCCCGGATGCTGGACGCGCTGCTGTCCCGCATCGGGTTGCGGGTGGGCCGTTACACCAGCCCGCACTTGCAGCACGTCACCGAGCGGATCAGCGTGGACGGGGCACGGATCAGCCCGGAACGCTACATCGAGGTCTATCGCGACATTGAGCCCTACGTGGGTCTGATCGACGCCGGATCCCCGGTCGCCATGAGCAAGTTCGAGGTGCTGACGGGGATGGCGTTCGCGGCGTTCGCTGACGCGCCCGTGGAGGCCGCGGTGGTCGAAGTCGGCCTGGGTGGCAGCTGGGATGCCACCAACGTCGCCGACGCCGTCGTGGCCGCGATCACCCCGGTCGCCGTCGATCACACCAACTACCTGGGCAGCGACCTGGCGGGCATCGCCGAGGAGAAAGCCGGGATCATCAAGCCCGGTTCGGTGGCGGTGCTCGCGCGGCAGTCTCCCGAAGCGGCCCGGGTGATCGCGGCCCGCAGCATTGAGGTGGGCGCGACCGTGGCACGGGAGGGCATCGAGTTCGGCGTGCTGGAGCGCGAGATCGCGATCGGCGGGCAGCGGCTGAGGCTGCAGGGCCTTGGCGGGGTCTACGACGAGGTCTTCCTCCCGCTGCACGGCGCACACCAGGCTCACAACGCCGTGCTCGCGCTCGCCGCCGCTGAGGCGTTCTTCGGCGCGGGCGGCAGCCGGTCATTGGACATCGACGCGGTCCGTGAGGCCTTCGCGGCCGTGACCGTGCCAGGACGGCTGGAACGGGTCCGTGCGGCGCCCACGGTCTGGCTCGACAGCGCGCACAACCCACATGGCGCGGGAGCCCTGGCGGCCGCGCTGCGCGAGGAGTTCGCGTTCCGCAAGCTGGTCGCTGTCGTGGGAGTGATGCGCGATAAAGACGCCCGTGGCATCCTCGGGGCGCTGGCGCCAGCGATCGACGAACTCGTGCTCACCAGCGCTGGCTCGCCGCGTGCGATGGACGTCGAGGAACTCGCCGCCGCGGCTGCGGACACTTCCGGTGACTCCCCGCTGACCATCGAGCCGCGGCTGCCGGACGCGATCGAGGCGGCCATCGCCTCGGCCACCGGCGACGGACCGGGCTCCGGTGACGTCTCGGGCGCGGGCGTGATCATTACCGGCTCGGTGGCGATGGTTGGCGAAGCCCGTACCTACTTCGGCCACGATCCGCGGTGAGCGAGCGGCCGGATCCGCTGCGCGCACTGCGCGGCATCTGCGCTGGGATCCTGATCATGGAGGCGATCGTGGTCGGGCTCGCCCTCCTGGTCATCGGCCGGCTGGGTGGCGGGCTGGGCCCCGGTGGTGTCTCGGGCGCGGGCTGGTACACCGGGAGCCTGGCGCTGGCCATGGCTCTCGCGGCGGGCCTCCAGCGCCACCGGTGGGGTGTCGCGGTGGCGCTCGCGCTGCAGCTCGCGATGGTCTTTGGCTGGTTCGCCCACCCCGCGCTGGGCGGGCTGGGCCTGCTGTTCGCGCTGGTGTGGGGCTATCTGCTGTATGTGCGCCGGGCGGTGGAACGACTGCCCGCGAGCACCCCGCGGCGCTAGCGTCGCTGGCCGCTACGCTGCTCGGGTCTGCGTCTGCGACCGCG
The DNA here is from genome assembly GCA_035712045.1 of Pseudonocardiaceae bacterium. Classification (GTDB taxonomy): domain Bacteria; phylum Actinomycetota; class Actinomycetes; order Mycobacteriales; family Pseudonocardiaceae. Next base: position 1,422 of record DASTBN010000483.1, on the reverse strand, counting down.
TCCGTTGTTGATCGCCGTGTTAAGGAGAATGAGCCGCTGTGAGTGAGCGCACCCTGGTCCTGGTCAAGCCCGATGGTGTCAGCCGCGGCCTGGTCGGCGAGGTGATCGCGAGAATCGAGCGCAAGGGCCTGACCCTGGCCGCGCTGGAACTGCGCATGGTCCCGCGTGAGCTGGCGCAGCAGCACTACGCTGAGCACGAGGAGAAACCGTTCTTCGGCTCACTGCTGGATTTCATCACCTCCGGCCCGGTCGTGGCCGCCGTGGTGGAGGGAGAACGGGCGGTGGCGGCGTTCCGGCAGCTGGCTGGTGGCACCGACCCGGTAGAGAAGGCGGCTCCCGGGTCGATCCGCGGTGACTTCGCGCTGGAGACCCAGTCGAACCTGGTGCATGGCTCAGACTCGGTGGACTCCGCCAAACAGGAGATCGCGCTGTGGTTCCCCGACCTATAGTCAGCTCACCGGTCGCTAGCTGAAAACCCAGCAAGATTGTCAGGGCCGCCCGGTAGCGTCGGGGTCGTGTCCGACTCACTCGTGCAGGCTCGTGGCTTACGAAAGCGATTCGGGGCGTTCGAGGCGGTCCGGGGTATCGACCTCGATGTCCGGGCGGGCGAGGTGTTCGGCTTCCTGGGGCCCAACGGCGCCGGCAAGTCTTCGACCATGCGCATGATTGGATGCGTATCGCCCCGCAGTGACGGTGAGCTTCAGGTACTTGGGATGGACCCGGATGCCGACGGCCCGCGCATCCGGGCCCGCCTGGGAGTCGTGCCCCAGCTCGACAACCTCGATGTCGAGCTATCCGTGCGCGACAACTTGCACGTCTACGGCCGCTACTTCGGCCTGTCCCGGGCCGAGGTGCGGGCCAGAGCCCGCGAGTTGCTGGAGTTCGTCCAGCTCACCGACCGCGCCGGCGGTCCGGTCGAGCACCTCTCCGGGGGTATGAAACGGCGGCTGACCATCGCCCGGTCCTTGATCAACGACCCGGAGCTGATGCTGCTCGACGAGCCCACCACCGGGCTGGACCCGCAGGCCCGCCACCTGGTGTGGAACCGGCTGTTCCAGCTCAAGCTCCGGGGCGTCACGCTGATCATCACCACCCATTACATGGATGAGGCGGAGCAACTGTGTGATCGCTTGGTCGTCATGGACGGCGGGCTGATCGTCGCCGAAGGATCGCCCCGTGAGCTCATCGCCCGGTACTCCTCCCGTGAGGTCCTGGAAATGCGGTTCACCCCCGGTAGGCAGCGGGGGTGGCGGGAGAAGCTGGAAGACCTGGCGAGCCGGGTCGAGGAGCTACCTGATCGCCTGCTGCTCTACACCCCCGATGGCGAGGCCGCACTGGCCGCTGCCCACCGGCGTGGCGTGCGGCCGATATCCACCCTGGTCCGGCGCTCTACCCTAGAGGACGTGTTCCTCCGGCTGACCG
>DASTBN010000482.1:0-2423 GCA_035712045.1 Pseudonocardiaceae bacterium | reverse complement strand
ACTCGCGGTGGCGAACGCGGTCTCCGGCGAGCTGCGCGGCGCGGGCGTGCGGGTCGGTGAGCTGCGGTGCCAGGATGGCGCCGAGCCCGGCGAGCTCCGGTGCGCCCTGCTGCCGGATGTCCGGACCGAGATCGGCTGGGTCGCCGCGGCCATCGCGCGGCGCTGGCACGCGGCCGTGGCCGAGCACGGCGCCCCGCCGAGCACGGCGGTGCTGGTGCGGCGCCGGGCGGACATGGCGGCGCTGGCCGCCGCGTTGCGCGCGCGCGACCTCCCGGTCGAGGTGGTCGGGCTCGGCGGGTTGCTGGACACCCCGGAGGTCCGCGATCTGGTGAGTGTGCTGCGGCTGCTCGTTGACCCGCTCGCCGGCACCGCCGCGGCGCGGCTGCTCACGGGCGCGCGGTGGCGGATCGGCGCGGCGGACCTGGCCGCGCTGTGGGCCCGGGCCCGGGAGCTGGCGATCGATCACCCCACCCCGAATGGCGCCGGTCACGGTGCCACAGCGGCGGATGTCCTGGCCACGCTGGGGCAGGCGGGGCAACCCGGCGAGGTGGCCGGGGACACCGCTGAGGCGGCGGGGCTGGTGGACGCGCTGGACTCACCCGGTGATCCGGCACACTATTCCGAGCCTGGCTACCAGCGGCTTCGCCGCCTCGCCGCTGAGCTGCGGGCGTTGCGGGGACGGATCACCCAGCCACTCACCGACCTGGTGGCCGACGCCGAGCGCACGCTGCTGCTCGACACTGAGACACTGGCCCGGCCCGGGCCCGCTGGCCGGGCCCATCTCGACGCTTTCGCCGACGTGGTCGCGGACTTCACAGCGGCGAGCCCCCTGGCTGGTTTGCCAGCGCTGCTGGACTACCTGGGAACCGCCGAGGACACCGAGGATGGCCTTGAGCCAGGCGAGGTCGAGGTCGCTCACGACCGGGTGCAGATCCTCACCGTGCACGCCGCCAAAGGCCTGGAATGGCAGGTGGTGGCCGTCCCGCACCTGGTCGATGGGGTGTTCCCGGCGGCCAAGAAGAGCTCGTCGTGGCTGCGGGCGGTCACTGAGCTGCCGGTGGCGCTGCGCGGTGACCGCGCGGACCTGCCCGATCTCGACCTGCCAGACGGCGCTGATCAGGCCGAGCTCGCTGAGGTGATCGCCGCGCACGAGGCCGCTTTCGATGCCCGGAGGCTGACCGAGGAGCGTCGCCTGCTCTACGTCGCACTCACCCGGGCCGAGCACACGCTGCTGGTCAGCGGTCACCACTGGGGTGAGTCAGGGAGCACCGCCCGCTCACCGTCGGAGTTCCTGTGCGAGATTCGCGACATCGCGCTGGGGCACTGCGTGGTCGATCAGTGGGCACCGGCGCCCGATGACGGCGAATCCAACCCGCTGGAGGGTGTCTCCCGGCAGCTGACCTGGCCGATCGACCCGCTCGGCCCTCGCCGCGAGGCGGTCACCGGCGGTGCCGCGCTGGTTCATGAGGCGCTGGCCGGTAATCACCACAGTGCCGGTGACTGGCAGCGGGAGGTCGAGGTACTGCTCGCTGAGCGGGACGCCCGGCGTGCCCGGCACGAGCGGGTCACGCTGCCCGCTCACGTGTCGGTGAGCCAGCTCGTCGAGCTCGCCGATGACCCATCGGCGCTGGCCGCCCGGTTACGCAGGCCACTGCCGTTTCCCCCCAATCCGCTGGCGCGCCGGGGAACCGCGTTTCACGCGTGGCTGGAACGCCGCTTCGGCTCCACCCGGCTAATCGATCACGATGAGCTGCCGGGCGCCGCCGACGCGGCGGCCGCCCCGAATACCGAGCTCCGATCGCTGCAAACGGCTTTCCTCGCCAGCGAGTGGGCCACGCGCAGCCCGCACGACGTCGAGGTTCCTTTTGAGACCGCCCTCGACGGGGTAGGTGTGCGTGGCCGGATGGACGCGGTGTTCGCCGACCCCGACGGTGGCTGGACAGTGGTTGACTGGAAAACCGGGAAGCCGCCCGAGCGGGCGTTGGCCGCGGTGAGCGTGCAGCTCGCGGTATACCGGCTGGCCTGGTCAGCGCTCTCGGGTGCCCCCCTGGACCAGGTGCGGGCGGCATTCCACTACGTACGCGAGGGCCTCACGGTGCGGCCCGCTGACCTGCTCGACGCGGATGGATTGCGCGATCTGCTACGCAGTATCCCCGCCGGGTGACCACGAATGGGGGTGCGGACCCCGCACTCTCCGTAGAATTCCGTAACCGGCTACGTGTCAAATAGAAAACTCTCTCCGTTAGGTAGTGGGCCGGGGGATTTACGTGCGGCTACCAATTGCCGCGTGCCCCGGCTTCTCGGCAGGGTATGTAGTGCCAAGTTGACGAAGGTTTGGTCGACGAGGTGCTTTGTGCGTCGGCTGGCCCGCCGACGCTCACATTTCCTAGGAGGACTTGATGCTTGACACGTTGAGCTTTGCG
>DASTBN010000481.1:0-2173 GCA_035712045.1 Pseudonocardiaceae bacterium | reverse complement strand
CACGCGCTGGCCACCCGCGAACCCTACGGCATCTGGGGAGGAATGACCGAAGAAGAACGCCACGAGCGCTGGTCCCCCTCCGGCTCCCGAAGGCAACGGGAGGCTTCCGCCGTGAGCCAGAGACAACTCCGGCCTGAACTTCGGGAGGTGGGGGGCTAGGCGGTGGTGGTGTCACCCGGCCAGCTGGATTCGCCGGGGAGGATTCCCGGGCTGAGACGGCCGGCTTGCGCGGCGCTGGTTCGCGATCTCACCCGGTGACCCCACAGTTGGTCCCCGAGCTGCTCGGGCAGGGCCGCTGCGGCGGGACCGGCGACGCTGTCAGGCAGTCGCTCTCCCAGGACAGCCAGCACCGCACGGCTGACCCGGGCGGCATCCTCGCGAGAGGCAAGACCAGCCCTGGATTGCACTTCGCTGATGAATTCCTCGTCACTCACCCTGACCGGATACCCAGCGGACGCGGCCGGAAACCCGGGGCAGGCCTCAGGGTGGTTCGGACATGCGGGCTCGCAGTTGCGTCAGGGTCTGGCGGAGCACCCGGGAGACATGCATCTGTGAGATGCCGACCTGCTCGGCGATCTGAGTCTGGGTAAGCTGGCGGAAGAATCGCAGGATCAGGATCGTCCGTTCCCTCGGGGCGAGCTCGGCGAGCAGCGGGCGGAGCGTCTCACGGTCCTCGATCAGCGCCAGATCATCGTCCAGGCTGCCGATCAGGTCACCGAGGGTGGCGCTGTCGGCCTCGCTGCCGAGGATCCCGTCCAGTGAGGATGCCCGGTAGGCATCCCCGGCGCCCAGAGCCTCGACGACCTCCTCGGTCGGCAGGTCGAGCCGGGTGGCGATCTCGCTGGGGCGGGGGGCCCGGCCCAGCGACTGGGACAATTCCGCCGCAGCACCCCGGACGGCGACGTAGGTGTCTTTGATCCGCCTGGGAACCCGCATCGACCAGCCGTGGTCCCGGAAATACCGGCGCACCTCCCCGGTGATGGTGGGCACCGCGAAGGAAATGAAATCCGATCCGCGATCGGGCTCGAACCGGTCCACGGCGTTGATCAATCCGACGATCGCCACCTGGATCAGGTCGTCCAGGGGCTCACCGCGGCCAGCGAAGCGGCGCGCGATGTGCTCAGCCATCGGGCGGTAGCCGCTGATCAGCTCCTCGCGGAGCTGCTCCCGTTCGGAGTCGCCAGAGCTCAGCCCCGCGTAGCGGCGATGCAGAGGGGAAAGGTGCTCGTATTCGCCGGCGCGGGCACCGCCGGGAGCCTCAGAAGACGACCTCACGATGACGGCGCGGCGGGGACGCTCTTCGCCAGGGAGATGCGCACCTTGCCGCCCGCAGCCCGGGGCATCGAACTCGTGCTGATGGGTGGCTCGCCCGAGTTGGGCGTGCCGCGCAGCAGCAGGCCACGGACCTCGTCCACCAGGCATTCCAGCACCCGCCGGTCAAACGAGCCCGTCGGCAGGGGGTCGATCAGGTGGTCCGCGTCGACCTCGGCACTGAGCTCGATCCGCTCGGCGGACAGGGTGAACGTGCAGCTCAGGGTCCCGTCCTCAGCGGCTATTCCGACCAGCATGGCGCAGACGTCATCGACGGCCATCCGCAGGTCATCGATCGAGTCGAGATCGAAGTCAGCGCGGGCGGCGAGGTCGGCGGCGATCGTGCGGATAGTAGGGATGACGATCGGGGTCGCTGCGGCGCGCACCTCGAAGGACATCACCGGTTCCTTGCCAGTGGGAGGGGCGTCGTTACCCACGTGCGTCCTCTCCCCGGGTTGTCCGGATGGCTGTGCGTCGGGCTTGCCCTGTGACGGCGGCATGGAAACCCCCTCGTCAGGGTGATTCGCTCAGGGCGTCGGGCACGGTACCCGCGAAGGTGAAGTGGTCCTTCAGCTCGGTAGCCTCCAGTGCCCGGTTGGCGGTCCGGGAGTTACAGACCAGCCGCAGCGCGCGGCCTTCCCGGATGGCGATCTCGTTCACTTCGAACAGCGCGGACAGCCCGGCGGAACCCAGGAACTGGACACCATCGAGATCCACGACGACGAGGCGGGCGGCGGCCAGCTGCGCGACCAGGAAATCGAACAGCTTTGGCCCGGTCAGCGCGTCGACCTCGCCGACCACGGTGACCACGCGAGCCGCCGGCCCGTGGTCGGCCACCTGGAGTTCCATGATGTCAACCGGA
>DASTBN010000480.1:0-4814 GCA_035712045.1 Pseudonocardiaceae bacterium | reverse complement strand
CCGCTGAGTTCGTGCGGCTAACCGGGCCGGCCGGGGGCACAAGATCACCAGCCCCGGAGGGCGCCGAGGGGGACGAGCAGGCCCAGCCGTCTCCCAGTGTCGGTCCCCCGTTGCGCCGGCTCGAGGTCGGCACGCTGGACGGTGCGCTGCGGCAGGTGGTGTCAGCGGGCGGGGCGGGAGAGTCGCTGTACATCGGCCCGGATGGAGCACTGGACCGGCAATCCTATGCCGAGCTGTTGGACGAGGCGTCCCGGCTGCTCGGCGGGTTGCGGGGGCTCGGTCTGACCGCCGGGGACAAGGTGCTGCTGCAGCTGGCGGACAACCGGGATTTCGTGGTGGGTTTCTGGGCCTGTGTCCTGGGGGGTTATGTCGCTGTTCCGCTCGCGGTGCCGCCGGTTGAGCAACCCGGCGGTCCGGCGGCGGCGAAAGTGGAGCACGTGTGGGAGTCGCTGGGTCGGCCCCTGGTGCTCACCGGCCGGGATAGGGGAGGGGAGCGGTCCGCGAAGCGGATCGCGGTGATCGAGGAGTTGGGTGCCGGCCCAGCCGACCGGAACTGGCATGTCACCCACCCCGAGGACTTGGCGCTCCTGCTGGCTACCTCGGGGAGCACCGGGACCCCGAAGGCCGTGCGCCTGTCCCATGACAACCTGCTCACCCACGCGCTGGCGGCCTGGCAGCACCACCAATTGACGCCGGGTGACGTCGCGTTCAACTGGATGCCGCTGGACCATGTGGGTGGCCTGGTCATGTTCCATGTGCGGGACGCCGTCCTGGGGTGTCGCCAGATCCACGCGCCGACCCGGTGGGTGCTGGAGGATCCGCTGCGCTGGCTGTCCGCGATGCATGATCATCGGGTCACTGTGACGTGGGCTCCCAATTTCGCGTTCGGGCTGGTCAACGAGCAGGCAGCGCGGATCGCCGCGCAACGGTGGGACTTGTCCGCGTTGCGGGTTGTGCTCAACGCCGGCGAGGTTGTGGTGGACCGGGTTGCCCGGAGATTCGTTCAGCTGCTGACGCCGCACGGGCTGCCGGCCGGTGCGATGCGCCCGAGCTGGGGAATGTCGGAGACCTCCTCCGGGCAGACCGCGGCGGTACTGCCCGAGGAGAGCAGTGAGGAGGGCGAAGCGGCGGTCGAAGTGGGCCGGCCCTACCCCGGGTTCGCGATCCGGATCACCAACGACGAGGGAACTGTCGTGCCGGAAGGGACCGTCGGTCACCTCCAGGTGCGGGGGCCGGCGGTCACCTCGGGTTACCACGATCCCAAGAGCACCCATGCGGCGTTCACCAGCGACGGCTGGCTCCGGACCGGTGACCTCGGGCTGCTGCGCGGCGGCGCGCTGACCATCACCGGCCGCGCCAAGGACATCATCATCATCGGCGGTATCAACTACCCCAGCCACGAGCTGGAGGCGATCGTCGAGGAGCTGGACGATGTCGCTCGGTCCTTCACCGCGGCGTGCGCTGTGCGCACCGGGAGCCAGCCGACCGATGAGCTGGCCCTGTTCTTCGTCCCCGCGCCGGGTGCCGACCCAGCGGCGGCGGCGGCGCGGATCCGGGCCAGGGTGGTGGGTAAGGCGGGGGTCAATCCCTCCTACCTGATCCCGGTGGACCGGGAGCGGATCCCGAAGACGGAGATCGGCAAGATCCAGCGGTCCACGCTGGTGCGGGAGTTCCAGGACGGCGCTTTCGACGCTGAGATCGCCCGGATGGATCTCCTGCTGGGTAGCGAGCACACCCTGCCGAACTGGTTCTTCCGCCCCGCCTGGCAGCCCGCCGAACTCCTGCACCGTCCCGTGGTGACCGCTCACGGGCACACCCTCCTCCTCACCGACCGTCATGGCCTGGCCGAGCGGCTCGCCCGGGCGCTGTGTGCCCGGGGGCTCACGTGCACGCTGGCCTCCTATGGCACCACGTTCATTCGCCACGCCGACGGCCGCTTTGTTCTGCCCTGGGACGACGCGGCCGCCTGCGACCGGCTCCTCGACGCGATCCCGGCGGTCAATCAGATCATTCACCTCGCCTCCTACGCCCCGGGCACCGATGAACCCGGCCCCGAGGAGATAGCGCTCGCCCAGCGCGATGGCGTGGAATGCCTGGCACACCTGATGGCCGCGCTGGCCGGTCGCACCGCCCCTCGATCGGCCAGCGGGAGAGCGTCTGTACGGCTGTACGTGGTGTCCAGCGGCAGCCAGCAGGTGCGGCCGCAGGAGCCGCTGGCGGTGGAGAGGACGCCGGTGATCGGCCTGGTGAAGAGCCTGGATCAGGAGCTGCCCTGGCTGCGCTGCCGCCACATCGACGTGTCCCCAGGAGCCGGAACCACTGTGCTGGAGCAGCTCCTGGCGGAGATCGGCACTTCTTCCGGTGAGGTGGAGGTGGCCCTGCGCGAGGGACGCCGGTGGACGCGGCGACTGGTCCAGCTGCCCGGCGGTGTGCTGCCCGAGACCACGCCGGTGTTCCGGGAGGGTGGGCTGTACGTCATCAGTGGTGGTCTCGGCGGGGTCGCCGTGGAGGTGGCCCGTCACCTGCTGGCGGCCCACCGCGTCCGGCTGCTGCTGCTCGGCCGCACGGAACTCCCCGGCCCCTCCGCTTGGGACACCCTCACCGCTGAAGCCGGCGAGCTCAGCCGCAGACTGTCCGCCTACCGTGAGCTGAGCGCCCTGGGCGAGGTCACGTACGTGGCTGTGGACATCACCGACGCGCGGGCCGTGCGCCAGGCGGTGCGCACCGCCGAGCAGACGTGGTCAGCGGAGCTGTCCGGGGTGCTGCACCTGGCCGGGCATTTCGACGAGCGCCCGATCACGGAACAGACCGCGCGGCAGCGGGCCGCGGTACTGGCCCCCAAGGTGGCCGGCGGCTGGGCGCTGCACCAGCTCGTCAAGGACCGGCCGGGCACGCTGTTCCTCTCCTTTTCCTCCGTGAACGGCTTCCTCGGCGGTTCCAGGGTCGGCGCGTATTCCGCCGCGAACGCCTTTCTCGACGCGCTCGCCGCTCACCAGCGCCGCGACTGCGCGGTGGATGGACGCAGCCTGGCCTGGAGTATGTGGGACGAGCGGGGCATGAGCCGGGGGTACGGGATGCGTGAGCTGACCGCCGCCCGCGGCTACCGCATCCTGGGCGCCCGGGAAGCCCTGCGATCCCTGGACGCGGCGTTACGCCACGACACACCGCACGTGCTCATCGGGCTCGACACGGACGCCGCCTGGGTACGCGCCCACGCCCACGCACCGGCCCGCCCGCTACGCACCCTGGTGAGTTACGTCGAAACCGCCGGGTGCGACACAGTGGCCCTCCGGCCGGAGGGCTCGCTGCCAGACCGCTACGGCACGCCCACCCGGTGCGAGCTGGTCGGTGTCGGCGAACTGCCCAGAACCGCTGATGGCGAGATCGACCGGGAACTGCTGGCCCGCACGGGACCGGCCACCGGCAGCGACCCGGCCTGGGACTCGGAACCTGCCACCGACCTGGAACGGGCGATCGCCGGGATCTGGCGTGAGATACTGGAACGCGACCGGATCGGCGTGCGGGAAAACTTCTTCGCGCTCGGCGGGCACTCCATCCTCGCCACCCAGCTACTCGGCCGGCTGCGGGCCACACTCGGTGCCGAGCTGACCGTCGCCGCGCTATTCGACCACCCGACCATCGCGGAACTGGCCGCGCGAATCGAACAGGCCCAGCGGGCCGGTGACGAACATGGGCCGGGGCCGACCTAGTCGCCGAGGGGATGCTGCCCGAGCCATGGCGGGCGGCGTTTCTGCCGGTGCCCCGGGAGCTGTTCATCCCCGAGGTGATCTGGCGTGAGGATGGGGATGATTTGGTGCCGCTGCGCCGCAGTGAGCAGCCGGCCGAGTGGCTGGCCCAGGTATACGGACTCCGCTACGTCATCACCCAGGTTGACAACGGCGCTCCGGCCGGGTCGGCGGGGCGGGGGCGGATGGCGACCAGCTCAGCCTCCCGCCCGGACATCGTGGCCCTGATCGGGTATCGGGTCCAATCGGTGCAAAAACAACGCCGACCCTCTGCTGCTTCGGTTCGCCGGGCTGGGGCCGGGGGGTCTGTCATCAAGTTTACGGTGTAACTGATTGTCGCTATATGGTTACGATGCGTTGCGTGAGGCAGACAGGCGTCCGCCGGAGGTGATCTCGAATGCGTTGAGGGCGGCTTTCCATCGGCTGGACCAGCGTCGCTGGCCCCGGCCGGTGGGTCCAGGCTCATGATCGCGAGGTAGACGCACTTCAGCGCGGCGGCCTCGGTGGGGAAGTGTCCCCGGGCGCCTTCCGCGCGCCGGATTCGGGCGTTGATCGATTCGATGGGGTTGGTCGTGCGGATGATGGTGCGGATTTCTTTGCCGAATCGCAGGAAGGGCACGAATCCGGCCCAGGCGCTGGTCCTCCAGAGCCGGATGATCGCGGGATATTTGCGCTCCCATTTCTCGCTGAACTGGGCGAATGCGTCAGCGCGGCTTGCTCCGAGGGCGCGGTGCAGACTAACTTGAGGTCGGCGGCGATCGCTGAGTAGTCCTTGCGCGACGCGTATTTGAACGAATTGCGCAACAAATGCACAATACAGGGAGGGTATTCACGCAGTAGATAATCGCTTCTCTCCTGGCGCGCCTTCATGGCGGACGGCTCGTTTCTCGAAAGAATTGGGTCACCATATAGTCGAACTGTGGCCCAGGTGCACGCCGCGAACGAGGCCGCCGCCGAGCCTGAGAAGGTTACCTGGCCACCGATTCTGGGATTGTTCAAGGCGGTGGTGGTCACGCTGACCTACTTGCGCCGCAATCGGGTTCAGGCGGAAATCGGAGAGGCGTTCGG
>DASTBN010000479.1:0-5412 GCA_035712045.1 Pseudonocardiaceae bacterium | reverse complement strand
GGAAGATCACCCAGGACGCGCTGCGCGCCGACGATACCGGGATCGATCCCATGGCCGCGATCGCGCACTGGGAACAACAGAACTCCGCGCGGCTATCCCGCGCCAGGGCGACCCTCACCGAGATTTCCGGCACCGGAAGCTGTGACCTGGCAACCCTCTCCGTCGCCGTGCGGGCGTTGATGCGTTTGTGAGTGCGGTCGCCGGCTACCGCGGCATGACCACGGGAATGACGACGACCGGGCAGCTCGCGTGGCGTACGCATGCCGCGCTGACCGAGCCCAGCAGCATCTCCTGGACCAACCCGCTCCGGTGCCGGCCGACGACCAGCATCGCCGCACCGCGCGCCGCTTCAGGCAGAACGCGAACGGGATCGCCCTGGAGACTGTTCTCGATAATCCGCGGAGGATTCGTCATGCCACTGGTCGCTTGTTTGACCTCACGGCTCACCATCGCCAGAGATTCCTGATACACCGCCCGTTCTGAGGTCTCCGTGAAGTAATCCGCTACGGGATCGAAGTCCCAGGCGTGCACGACATGGAGTGCACAGTCGCGGATCAATGCTTCACGCAGCGCCCAATCAAGCGCGCGCCGCCCTGTCTCGAAACCATCGATTCCGACCACGATCCGGAGACGCTCTTGTTCCGCCCTAGCCATGATGAGTTCCTCCGCTCTTGTGACGCAACCGCCACCTTAATAGTTCATCCACTCCCACACGATGGCCGGGAACGGCGCCATAAGAAGCAGGACCCACCATGGGAGCGCCGCCGTTCCGCACCAGGCGATCCCGATCCCGCTCGGCGGCGCTGAGCTCGGCGCCACGGGCGTGGGCGTAGCGCAGCAAGGCCAGCTCGGCGGGACCGCTCCACGCGCACTGGCACTGATTCGCCGGTCAGCGCGGCGTTGTCCACCTCCAGGTTCCCGCTCAGCAACCGCGCGTCGGCCGAGATCCGGTCTCCTTCATCGATCAGGAGGACGTCACCGTGAACCAGTTCCCTCCCGGGAATCTGGTACCGGTGGCCGCTGCGGATGACCCGCGCCTGAACCGGACACCATCGCCAATGCGGCCGCGACCCATAACAGCAACGCGAGCGGATGAGTGAATTGGCGGATCAACTCTTTCCACCAGCGCTGGGAACCACGCCAAGGCCCCGGTGATCGCATATGACCTCGGAGGCACCGAAGTCCGGGTGATCCCACTCGAGCGCTTCCTGATCCGGCTGGAACTGCTGCGGTGACACGACAGCATTGGCTGGGTGCTGGTCTCGATACCCGTAGGCACGCTGCTGCGCCCCCGGGTCGTCACGGTCATCGGCGCGAGTCGGCGTGTTCGGGCCCTTGGTGGTGTTCGGCGACCTGCCTCGCGCGTGGAACCTCTGCTGCGCGGTCCGGGCAACTGAGCCCTTTTCGGGCTCAGGGGATGAGGACGGCCGCGCCGTTGATCTGGTCAGCCGCGAGGTCGGCCAGTGCCGTGTCGGCCTGGTCCAGGGGGTAGGGGATGGTCACGACGTGCAGGCGGTGCTCGGCGGCGAAGCGCAGGAAGTCGCGGCCGTCTTGGCGGGTGTTGGCTGTGACGCTGCGGATCTGCCGTTCCTGGAACAGGTGCCGCTGGTAGTGCAGGGGCGGGATGTCGGTCAGGTGGATGCCGGCCAGCGCCAGCGCGCCGCCCCGGTCCAGGGCAGCCAGCGCGGGCGGCACCAGCTCTCCGGCGGGGGCGAACAGGATCGCGGAATCGACTGGCTCCGGCGGCGGATCGGCCGGCCCCGCCGCCGAGGCAGCGCCGAGCGCCAGGGCCAGTTCCCGGGCCTGCGCGCTGCGGGTCAGCACGTGCACGGTGGCGCCCTGAGCCAGGGCCATCTGGGCGGTCAGGTGCGCGCTGGCACCGAAACCGTAGAGGGCCAGGCGGCCCCCTGGCGGCAGGCTCGCCCGAATCAGTGCCCGCCATCCGATGATGCCCGCGCACAGCAGCGGCGCGAGCTCCGCGTCGGGGTAGTTCCCCGGCAGCGAGTAGGCGTAGCCAGCGGGCACCGTGGTGAACTCAGCGTATCCGCCATCGGCGTCCCAACCGGTGTACTGGGACAGTGGGCACAGGTTCTCCGCGCCACGGGTGCAGTACCGGCACTGCCCGCAGGTGCGGCGCAGCCAGGCGATGCCCACCCGCTGCCCTGGTGTGAACTCCCCGTTGGGTGATTCGAGGACCTCACCGACCACCTCGTGGCCCGGTACGACACCACGGCGGCGCACAGGAAGATCGCCTTCGGCGACATGCAGGTCGGTACGGCACACCCCACACGCCAGCACGCGCACCAGTAACTCATCAGGGCCCGGCCGAGGCGGCGGCTCACGCACCAGGCGCACCGGCCGGGTACTCATCGGCCCCGGCTGGTGCACCCGCCAGGCTCGCGGCGGTTCGCTCATCACCTCACCAATGATCAGGTCAGCGGCACACGCCAGGTCAGCCGGGTGCCACCAGGCCGCGCCATGGCGGTGAACGTGCCGTGGCAGCTCACTGCCGACTGTTCCAGGTTAACCAGGCCGCTGCGGGCCACCCCTTCGGGAATGCCGATCCCGTCATCGATCACTTCGATGACCAGCTCGTCACCCGCGTCGGCGGTGACCGTGATAGCGCTGGCGCAAGCATGCCGGAGGGCGTTGCTGACTCCTTCCCGGACGACCGCTTCGGCATGCTCGGCCAGTCCCGCGGGCACCACCGTGTCAACAGCCCCGGATATCCGCACCGAGGGTGCGAGTCCGGCACCGGCAGAGACGTCGGCGACCGCGTCGAGCAGCCGGCGGCGCAAGCTACCCGGTCTGTCCTCACCCGAGGAGTGCAGATCGAAGATCGCAGTCCTGATGTCGCGGATCGTGTCATCGAGTTGCTCCACAACCCGTTCGATCCGCCCGCGCGCGTCCTGCGCAGTCACCAGATGTAACGTGCCCTGCAGGCTCATCCCGGAGGCGTACAGCCGCTGGATGACGTGATCATGCAGGTCCCGGGCATCCGGTCACGATCGTCGAGCAGCTCCAGCAGCCGTTGCGCCCGTTGCGTCTCAGCGACCTCCATAGCCAGCGCCGCCTGGTCAGCGAACGAGGTGAGCACGGGCACCTCCTCAGGCGCGAACGGGGCAGCGTTCTTGTCCCGGATGGCCATGAGCACTCCGCTGACACCGGCTGCCGAGCGCAGCGGTATCGCTACGGCCGGTGCCCCGGTGGCGATGGTTGATCCGATCAGCCATCGGGCCTGGGCACCGGCACCGGTACGCACGGTGAGCTGGTCCGGCTGGTCACTGTCGGCGAGCAGGATGAGCACAACCTCGGCTACCGAGAGTTCCAGGGCGCGCTGGGCGACCAGCCGCAGCGCGTCCTCGGCTGAGGCTCCTCCCAGCAGCTCCGCCCTGACCTCGGAGGAGGCTTCCAGCCAGCGTTGCCGCATCCGCGACTGTTCGAACAGTCTGGCCTAGATCAGCCTGGCATAAGTGATCGATGCCAGACAATGACCCCGAATAGGTAGCGGATCGCTCGGGAGAGAGGGGACTTTTGACCGTATCCCGTCCCACCCGGGCACATGCGGGAGCTGCGCCTGTCCGGCGGCGGGGCGCTTCTGAACCTGAAACTGGCGCTGCGGGCGCAAGGGATCCGCCCGCTGGTGACGCTACTGCCCGGTGGGCACCGGGTCGGAATCGACGGATCAGAGCCCGATCCCTTCCTGGTTGTATTGTGCTCATTCCACGAGGGACCACTCGCCGAGCTGCAGGCCGGACAGGCACTCCAGCACATCCTGCTCACCGTCACCAGCCTCGGCTTATCCGTGTCCTTCCAGTCCCAGCCCAGGTGCCGCACATCCGGGCCGAGCTGCGCCGCGTCCTGAGGACCACGCTGGACCCGCAGGCCATCCTGCGCATCGGCTTCGGATCTCCCGTGACGGCCACTCCCCGGCGCCCGGTGACCGAGCTGCTCATACCGGAAGCCAGCATCCGGGCCTGACGGCGTGATTGACCTTTTGGCCAGCGACCCCGCACCTTCACCGACGCCGAGGAGCTTTCGGATGACGGTTACCGCAGGTCCTCCCGCCGCCCTCGGCGTTCACAATCGACCAGTTCGGATAGGTTATCGACGTGTTGGCCTCCGAGAAACGAGATATGGCGGCCACCCGGCAATTCTTCACGCACGCACTCAAGCACAGGTCGTCCCCCATCGAGGGCACCACCGACCGTGCGGCCGCCTACCTGCGGGTGCTCGATGAGCTGGTGCCCGCCGCCTGTCATATCACCGGGCAATACGCGAACAACGCGATCGAATCGGATCACGGACGGCTGAAGTCCCGCCTGCGACCCATGCGTGGCCTCAAGCAGCTCCGCTGCGCGCGAATGATCACCACAGGTCACGCGTTCATTCAGAACATCCGCCGTGGCCATTACGAAGTTGGGACCGAGGACGACGTCAACCTACGGGTCCTGGCTGCCTTTAATGAGCTGGCCTTGACGATCTGACCAACCGAGATTAACGATCTCGCCTGCCCCGGCTTCGCGCAACGCAACAGCTCCGCCCTCAGCGGCTTGACATCTATAGGGCATCAGTGCCGTCACTTCTCCTCGGCGTGAACAACCATCGCTTCCAGCCGCGGCCCACCGAACGTGGTCACCATGGCCACATCAGAGGCGTCGCGTCCGCGCCCGATCACGATGCGCCCTTTGCGTCGCATGTTGTTGCGGGGATCAAAGGTCCACCAGCGCTGCCCGAGCCACACCTCCATCCAGGCCGCGAAGTCCATCGGTGCCGGATCCGGGGCAACATCGAGATCGGGCAGATACCCGAAGACGTAACGCGCGGGAATATTCAATGCCCGGCAGAACGAAATCGCCAGATGCGTGAAGTCCCGGCAGACCCCGCGTCCGCCCAGGTTCACGTCCGCAGCGGTCGATAGTGCGGTGGTGCTCCCATACTGAAACATCAGATGATCATGGACATAGTCGCAGATTACCCGCACGCGGCGGTACCCCGGAGCAAGTCCGCCGAACCGGGACCACGCTTCGTTTCCCAGTACATCGGGCAGGCAGTAACGACTCGGCAGAAGGTAGATCAGAGTGTCATCCGGCAGCGCGTCCGGCGCGCACTCTGGTGCCTCCTCATCGGCGTCCTCGCAGGCATCCGGACACGCGACCACAGCGTCGTAGCGGAAGCTCGACCGCCCGGCCGGTAGCACAGCACGCACACACGGGTTGTTATACAGATCGGTGTAACCCCGGATCGCGATCCACGGCTCCGATGACCACCGCTGCGCCTCGATCATGATCTGCGGTGACTCACCCGGCTGCACCTGGAAGATCACCGGGGTCTCTACCTCAGCCACGTAGGTGAAATCGCATCCCACCCGGATTTGGCGCCACCCCATAGCCGCATCATCCTCGCCCAGTG
>DASTBN010000478.1:0-5568 GCA_035712045.1 Pseudonocardiaceae bacterium | reverse complement strand
CCCCGAGTTCGAACAGGTTCGCGGCGCGCGGAACCTGCTGCGGCTGCCCATCGCGACTGTGGCGAAAGACTATCCAAGGCCATTGGTGCTCGGCACGCTATTCTCCACCGCCTCGCCCGCCATTGGACTGCTGATATACGTGTACGCGGTGGTGATCGGTCACGAACTGCTAAATATTCCGACGGCTCGCATGCTCGACCTTTCGGCGGCGGCCGGGGTCGGCGTACTGGTCGCCAGCTGGATTTCCGCGAACCTCGCCGAAAAGATTGGGCGCAAGATTGTCTCCATCCTGGGCTTTGTCCTCATGATGGCCTGGGCGATACCCTTCGTACTACTGTTCACACCGGCTTTATCCCGCCGATGCTCGTCGGATTCGTGATGTTCGGCGTAGCCGTCGGTATGGTCAACGGCCCACAAGCGGCGCTGCTCGCGGGGTTATTCCCGGTTGCTGCGCGCTACACCGGCGTGTCAGTCGCTTTCCAGCTAGCGTCCGTCCGCGGTGGCGCGGTGGCGCCGCTAGCCCTGGTGGCCCTCCTCGGCGCCACCCATGAGCTGCTCGTCATCGGCCTCTGGGCGCTGGTCCTCGCCGCCATGACCACAGTCGCGTTCCTCCTGCTGCTCCGTTTGCCGGATTTCGATCGACCCAGCGCAGCGAGGCGTAGTTGGCTATGAGCACTGTTGTCGCGCCGTCACGCAACCGCATCATTCTCCGCTGCGGCGGGCACCCTGCTGTCGCTGGCCACCTTCGCGGTCGGGTTCATCGCCCGCTGGGCGCGGTTCTGTTCGGCCACTTCGGCGACCGGCTGGGACGCGGCGATGAGCGCGGCGGCGTTCCAGGCGCGGGGGTGGCGGATCCCGTTCCTGGCCTCGGCGGTGCCCCGCTGGG
Source organism: Pseudonocardiaceae bacterium (assembly GCA_035712045.1). Taxonomy (GTDB): domain Bacteria; phylum Actinomycetota; class Actinomycetes; order Mycobacteriales; family Pseudonocardiaceae. The sequence goes on along the minus strand of DASTBN010000478.1, from coordinate 4,682 downwards.
CCGTATCAGACGGCCGGCCGCCGGCTGCGTCAGCGACCTCTTTCCACGCCTTCCACGCCGCAAGACGCTGCGCGTATACAGCCTCGACCACGGGCAAGCCATAGCTGCCCAGGAGCAGTCGCAACGGCGGCTCATTGGAGTCGACCAGGTCGAGCATGGCCTGTCGGACACCCTCAGGGTCCGCCTTCGCCGTGGCACCGAAGTGCTCATCCCACCAGGCTCGGATGTGGTCATAGGCTGGATTGGGGGCAGCGACCTCTTTGGACCCGTAGACCCAGTCGGTGTTATAGGGGGCGGGCTCGACGATGGTGACTTTGATGCCATGCGCGGCAACCTCGGCGGCCAGGGACTCGCTATACCCTTCCAGGCCGAACTTCGCGGCTTGGTACATGCCAAGGTAGGGAATGGCGACCAGCCCGGCGAGGCTGGAGACCTGAACAATGTGTCCGCTGCCCTGGGCACGCAGATACCGCAGAGCGGTCTGAGTGATCCACAGCGCACCGAAAAGGCCGGTGTCGATCTGTCGGCGGGCCTGTTCCTCGGTGACTTCCTCAACAGCGCCAAAAAGGCCGTAGCCAGCGTTGTTGACGATCACGTCGACCCGGCCGAAGTGATCGAAGGCCCGCTCGACCGCGACTCGGTCCGCCGTCGCGTCGGTGATGTCCAACGTCATCGGCAGTACCGCGTCACCATACTTGTCAGTCAGCGGCTGGATCGCGGTGATGTCGCGGGCGGTGGCGGTTACCCGATCGCCCCGTTCAAGTGCCGCCTCTGCCCAGATTCGGCCGAAGCCACGCGATGTGCCGGTGATAAACCAGATTTTGGAGGCCACCACATGCCCTTCCGCTTACGCGCGATGTGCGCACCTTGCCCCGCTCGACGAGCTCGGCCCATCGCGCCGACGGTCTCCGCCCTGTCGGTAATCCCAAGACAGGAAAGTCACCGCCAGATTCTGTTCATGTCGGCTGTCAGCCGTTTCGCAGCGGCCTGGGCCGTCGGGTCGTCTTGAGGATATAGCCGATCTTCGTCGCACAGACGGCTATGGTCACGAACGGATGAGTTCCGCTGCTCGTTCAGCAATCGCGTAGACAGTCGCGTTGGTGTTGGCGGAAATCGGTGAGGGCATCACCGACGCATCGGCGACTCTGAGGTTGTGGATGCCGTGTACGCGGAGGGTGGTGTCGACCACGGACCGCTCATCGGTGCCGATAGCGCAGGTTCCGGCGTAGTGCGAGTAACTCCGGATGTTGGTCTTCACGTAGCCACGCAGATTTTCCTGGCCCTGCACCTGCGGTCCGGGCAGTGCTTCGGTACCGCACCATGGGGCTAATGCGGGCGCGGCACCGATCTCGCGGGCGATGCGCAGTCCTGCCACCACGATGTCGAGGTCACGCTGGTCGGTGTAGTACGCGGGATCGATCACCGGGTGTGCACCAGGGGTCCTGCGGGCCAAACGCAGCGAACCGCGACTGAACGGCAACATTAGCGAGACCATGATGGCGTAGCCGTGCCCGATGTCGGGGCCGGGCAAGGAGTCCGCGCGCAGCGGAACGTCCACGAACATGATCTGCACATCGGGGCCGGGCCCGCCGATACCGGTGCTGAGCAGGCCTTGGACCTCGCCGTGGTTGTTGATCCCGGGCGGCACCGGCTGGGCGGAATGGTAGACCACGCCGCACAGGGGATGGTCGAACAGGTTCGCCCCGACGCCGGGCAGGTCCGCAACTACCTCGATACCAAGGTCTTGCAGATGATCCGCCGGCCCGATCCCGGACAGCATCAGCAGTTGCGGTGTGCCGACGGTGCCGGCCGCGAGCACGACTTCCCCGGTGCAGTGAGCGACGAATGTCTCGGCGCCTACGCGATACTCCACCCCCCGGCACCGGTCGCCGTCCGTCAGCACCCGATGGACCAGCGCGTCGGTGACCACATCCAGGCCTGGCCGGCTGTGGATCGGGGCGAGATAGGCACCCGCCGCGCTTGGCGCCTGCTGTCAACGATATTCAAGTCGCAGAAACCGAAGCCCTGTTCCAGGCCGCCGCTGATGTCCCGCGCGCTCGGGTAACCAGCTTGGCCGGCTGCCTCCAGGCCAGCCTCTGCGATGGGATGCCGCCAGACGGCGGGGCCAGGCCTGAGCGGGCCACCAACACCACGCAACGCCGGATCGCGACCTTCGGCATGTTCGCTGCGTTTGAAGGCCGTCAGCAGGTCATCGAACCCCCAGCCCTTCGCACCGGCCGTGATCCAGGCGTCGTAGCTGGCTCGATGCCCGCGCACGAAGTTCATCGCGTTGATCGATGACGACCCGCCCAACCCGCGGCCGCGGCCAGGCCACGCGCGTGCCGGTGACCTGCTGAGGCACCGTTTGATCGGCCCAGTCGGCTGAGGATCCCATCAGGGTCGGCCATGCCGGCGGGATCGCCATCGACTCCAGCGCCCGCGCGCCACCCGCCTCAAGCAGCAACACTCGCACGCCGTCCGCCGATAGCCGTGCTGCTAGCACGCAACCCGCCGTGCCAGCGCCTACCACCACGTATTCATAACCGCGCATGTCAGCTCCCTACGATCTTGTTCCGCAATCCGCATCGTTCTCGAAGCCCAGCGACACCCCCTCGACAAGAAGTTGACGACTTGGACCGCGTCACTGAAACCGCCGGATTTCCTACGCAGCGGGGGGCGAGCCGGTTCCAACGAGGCCGGGACTGAAGCGGTTTCATGGGGCAAGCGTCGCGGCCGAGCGTGTGAGGGAGCATCGCACCGATCGCCTGAAAGGGCTGCCGGTCAAAAACCGCGCCGTCAAGCCTGCCACCCGCGCCCGCGCGTCTGTGTTGGCGATCAGCCGCCAACGGCGTGAAACAACCGGCCTACGACGAATCCGATGGCCGCGGCGCCGAGACCGATCACGACCATCTTGAGGCCGTTGCGGCGCCAATCGCCAACGAGTGTCAGCGATGAGTACACGCCAACACCGAACAGCACCAGGGCGCTCAACACGACAGCCAGCACCAGGGCCGGCGTCCTGCCCAGCCACAGGAACGGGACCAGCGGTATCAGATGGCCGATCAGCGTGGCGATGGTGATGACGACCGAGCTGCGCAGGATGTCGGATGTCCCCACCGGTCGCAGATGCAGTTCGTCGTCCATCATCGTCGCTAGCCAGCTTTGGCGGTTGGCCGTAATGGTGTCAACGACGCGCTCGAGCAGTTCGCCGCTGAATCCCTTGCTCGCGTAGAGCTTGCGCACCTCGCGCCGCTCCGCCTCAGGTGCGGTTTCGATGTGTTCCAGTTCTCGCTGCCGCTGGGCGCTGTAGTAGTCCCGCTCAGAGATCGACGACGTGTAGCCCACGGCGCCCATGGAGATGGACTCGGTGATGGCGGCCGCGAAGCCGGTGGCCACCAGCACCGTGTTCGAGCCGCCGCCGGCGATGACGCCGAGGATGATCCCGAGGATGTTCACCAGCCCGTCCTGGCCGCCGAGGATGACGTCACGCAGCCAGTTGGACTTGGGACGATGATCAGCCTGCGGTGTCAAGCGGCTGATGTCGGTCGTATCTTGTTCCCGCACCGCTCGTCCAAGCGCCGTATCGACCCGGGCCTTGTCCTGTTCCATCGTCGTCACCAGGTCTTTCGACATGTCGGATCGTTGCGGAAGCACTTGCATCGCCGCCCGCACGCGAACAGCGACATCCCCCTGATCATGCCGCACTGGCTTGTTGACACACGCAACGATCGCATCGAAACCCGGCTGTGTCATCGAGGGCAGCTACCGACTGAACTACTGGCTAGCTGCAATCGGGCAGATCCAGCTAACGGGAATTCGCCACGGGGATCGAGCACGCGCAGAATTCCTGGCAGCCGGTAAAGATGATGGGCGCCAGCCGTGCAGACACTGGGTACCGGAGCCTGGAGGCTTAGCGGTGACGACTCGTCGCGCCGTATCAGAAGGCGCCGGGCCGCTGAGGAGGGCGACATGACGCAACTGGCACCACAGGAGCGCCACAGCGGCGGGGAACCTGAGCACCAACATCCCGAATTTCCGCGCGACGCCGAACGGTTTGCTGCGGGTCTTGAGGATGACCGTAAGTTGCACAGGGCGTGGCTGATCGCCGGTGTGATCTCGGAAATAGCCTTGGTTGGCATGCTCATTACTGCGCTTCAGGAGCCTGGCCGGGCAGCCCCTATCGTGCTGGCGCTAATGGTGGCTGGGCTGGGCTTGGCCATGGGTCTGCACGTGGCGCGATACCACCTTGGTGGGTAAGGGCGCCCGGTGGCCGCGGATCGCCTCGATCAACTTCGCGTCCGCCTCCGAGCCGTCGCTCGCCAGCTGATCGGCACTGATGAGTGAATCCGGGTCGCCTGGCGCCGGCGTCCACGCAGGATCCGCAGGCCAACCAGCGCGTCGAACACCAGCAGTGCCCAGCTCAGGCCCGTGAACAGGTGCACCTGCGTGTGCGACCACGAGGGGACGCGACCGACATCGATCAGCAGCCATTGCACCGGGGTGGCGGTGAGTCGCAGCGTCAACCACGCCGCGATCGGCTGGGAAGCATCCCACAGCGCGTGCAGTAGCGCCACCACCACATACCATGCCACGACGGACCCGGTAAGCCGCAGTCGGCCGGAGCGCGCTGCGCCCGCGAACAGCACCCCTCCCAAGATCGCCGTCCACAGCCCATGACCGAC